>SFOF01000163.1 GCA_004552515.1 Clostridiales bacterium | reverse complement strand
CGACTACTCTTACGCCAACTACGACCTGACCGCGGTAGAAGCCGATTACGAAAAGGCCGCCGATGAGCTGTCCCGTGCCCAGCTGGCGCTGGACGCCGTGAACCAGCGGGACACGTTTGAACTGGAAGAGTAAAAACCGTTCCGTCGCGCTGTCCGCACCATTTTTTATTACAAGTAGTGACCTCCGACCGTGTTCAATGTTGCTGCGGAGGCGGGTTATTCTATTTGTTATGGGGTTATGTGGCCCGTGTTCAATGTTTCGGGTCGTTGCTATAACTGGCTGCGGAAGTTGCGAGAAAACTTTTCCCCCGGAGGTCGAAGTACGGTTATAGACCTCCGGTTTTTCATCAGAAAAAATGTGCAATGATTGCACACTTTCCCAAAGGAAGATGAGGTATGAACGTAAAAGAATTGATCCTGAGCCGGCCTGCGGCGGGCATTGCCGCCGCGCTGGTTGACCGGCTGGACTTTGAACCCGCCAAGCGTAACGAGGGCATCCGCCGCATTACGGCACTCATCGACAGCCTGCGCGGCATGGAGCCGGAGGCCACCAATTATATACTTCTGGGCGTCTATCACATGTACGATGACAGGGAATTTCTGGATGCCAACCTGTACCGTAAGAGTGAACTCCCCGCCGAACTCGCGCCGCTGCCGGACATTCTCGAGATGAAAGGCATCGACGAATTGACCGCAGATGAGACCGAGCAGGCAGCAGCGAAAGACTTTGTAGAGTTTCTGACTTCCGATGAGGCAGCCGCCATCTTCCGGAATTATTACTTTGATACAGAGGTAGAATAAAAAGAAGATCCCACAAAAAACAGCAGGGATTTGGAATCACCGTCCGAAAAAGAAAGATTTCGTTTCTACGGACGGTGGTTTTGCATCAGAGAAAATCCGGGAAGGATGCCGTATAATAAAAATAAGTATCGGTCAAACGGAGGTGAAAGCGGTGGCCAGCGCCTATGAAATATTGGGAATCGAGAAAAACGCCTGCGAAGGGGAAATCCGCAGCGCCTATCGGAAGATGGCCCGCCGCTGGCATCCCGACCGCTTCCCCGAGGGGCCGGAGCGGATGTGGGCCGAGCAGAAGATGACCACCATCAACATCGCCTATCATGAGGCGCTCGAGGCCTGCACGTCCTCCTCGCCGATAAGCGGCGGCACGGATTCGGAGAGCGAGCAGTTTTCCGATGTGCGCGCGCTGCTCGAGATCGGTCAGGTGGGCGCGGCGCGGCAGGCGCTCATGCGCATCGCCACGCGCAACGCCGAATGGAATTATCTCTTCGGCGCGGTGCTGCTCCGCCTGGGCGAGTATGAAAAGGCCGTGCTCTATTTTGGCGTGGCGGCGCACCAGAAGCCGCATGACAAGCAGTATCGCACCGCCTATATGAGCGCGGAGGCCATCCGCAATCAGCGGCGCAGCAAGCCGTTTTTATCGCGCGTGATGAGCGCGTTTGCCGGCAAGCGGTAGGGCGCGGCTGGAACAGTGAATTGATATTAGCGTTCTCTAACTCTTGCGGGAGTCGGAGAGCTTTTTAATTTGACGGGCGCGGCGTTCGGGCGCTGTGGCTGCCGGATCCACGAGATTTCGCGCGCCGTGTCTTTCTCGGGATTTACTCTGGAGACGGCGCGATCGATTTCAACTGTTAATTCTGCGCTTGTGCTTTACAACGGGCGGCCTGATGGATTATAATAAGGAAAATAAAGCTCATGGAGGGGATTTTTATGTCTGATTACACGATCAAAGCCCTATATACCGCCAAACCGGCTGAAAATATGAATAACGTTACGGTGAACGGCTGGGTGAGAACCATGCGTGAATCCAAAACGTTCGCCTTCGTCGAGCTGAACGACGGCACCTATTTCAAAAACCTGCAAATCATCCTCGACGAGGCCGTGCTGGCGGATTACCGCGCGCTGGTCAAGGCCATCACCGTGGGCGCGTCGCTGACCGTCACCGGCACGCTGGTTATGACACCCGAGATGAAGCAGCCCTTCGAGCTGCGCGCCGAATCGGCCGAGGTGCTGGGCGAAAGTCCCGTCGATTATCCGCTGCAAAAGAAGCGCCATACGCTCGAATATATGCGCACCATCGCGCATCTGCGCCCGCGCGCCAATCTGTTCCAGTGCGCTTACCGCATCCGCTCGATCGCCGCGCAGGCCGTGCATCGCTTCTTCCACGACCGCGGCTTTGTGTATGTCAATACGCCGCTGATCACCGGCAGCGACTGTGAGGGCGCGGGCGAGATGTTCCAGGTGACCACGCTCGATCTGAACAACGTTCCGAAAACTGAGGACGGGCAGGTCGATTACAGCCAGGATTTCTTCGGCAAGCCCGTTTCGCTCACCGTGTCCGGCCAGCTGAACGCCGAGACGCTGGCGCTGGCCTTCAACAAGGTGTACACCTTCGGCCCGACCTTCCGCGCCGAGCGCAGCAATACGCAGCGCCACGCCGCCGAATTCTGGATGATCGAGCCGGAAATCGCCTTCGCGACGCTCAAGGAGGACATGGATCTTCAGGAGGATATGATCAAGTACATCATCGACGCGGTGCTGACTGAAGCGCCCGAAGAGATGAAGTTCCTGGACGGCTTTGTCCAGAAGGGCCTGATCGACCGCCTGACCGCCGTGCGCGACGCCGACTTTGGCCGCGTGAGCTACACCGAGGCCGTGAAAATCCTTGAGGAAAGCGGCCATGAGTTTGAGTACAAGCCCTATTGGGGTTGCGATTTGCAGACCGAGCACGAGCGCTACCTGACCGAGCAGGTCTTTGGCAAGCCGGTGTTCGTGACCGACTATCCCAAGGAGATCAAGGCGTTCTATATGCGCGCGAACGACGACGGCAAGACCGTCGCCGCGGCCGATCTGCTGGTGCCCGGCGTGGGCGAGCTGTGCGGCGGCAGCCAGCGCGAGGAGCGTCTGGATGTGCTCACGGCGCGCATCGAGGAGCTGGGCATGAAGCCCGCCGATTATTGGTGGTATTTGGATCTGCGCAAGTACGGCACGGTCAAGCACGCGGGCTTCGGCATGGGCTTTGAGCGCATGATCATGTATCTCACCGGCATTTCCAACATCCGCGACGTTCTGCCCTTCCCGCGTACGACCGGCAGCGCCGAGTTCTAATAAGGTTTTTATCAGCGCTCCCCGCGTTTCAGGCCGGGGAGCGCTTTGAGCATACGCGCAAAAAAACGCCCCTAAGCGGGCGAACAGGGAGGAAGAAACGATGAAGGAGATCAGGGTATTGCTGATCGGCGTGGGCGGCTACGGCATGGGCTATGCTCGGGAGATGCTCGAGCACGGCGCGGAGAAGCGCGCGTCGATCGCCGGCGTGGTCGATCCCTACGCCGCGTCCAGTCCGGTCTATCAGGCGCTGAAGGACGCGAATGTGCGCTTTTATGATTCGGTCGAGGCCTTTTATGCGGCGGACAGCGCCGATCTGGCGGTGGTCAGCACGCCGATACAGTTCCACGCGCGGCAGAGCGTCTACTGCATGGAGCACGGCAGCCATGTGCTGTGCGAAAAGCCGGCCGCCGCGACCGTTGAGCTGGTCAACGCGATGATCGACGCGCGCGACAGGACGGGCAAAACGCTGGCCATTGGCTTTCAATGGTGCTATGACGAGGCCATGCTGCGCCTGAAGGCCGATGTGGACGCGGGCGCGCTGGGAAGGCCGGTGAAGCTCAAGGGCATCGTGCTCTGGCCGCGGGACATTGCCTACTATAAGCGCGGCCTGGGCTGGGCGGGCAAAAAATACGCGCAGGACGGCTCGCCGATCTTCGACAGCGTGGCCTCGAACGCCACGGCGCATTATCTGGAGAATATGCTCTGGCTGACCGGCAGGGGCTTTACGGGCGCGTCGATCGCCGATATGGATGTGCGCACGGCGCGCGCCAACGACATCGAGACGTTCGACACCATCGCCATGGACGCGCGGCTGGACAACGGCGCGCGGCTGTTCTATGTCGCCTCGCACGCCACGGGACGCGACTGCGTGCAGAACCCGCTGTTCATCTATGAGTTTGAGAAGGCCATAGTGACGTTCGGCAGTCTGGGCGAAACCGGCGACGCGCTGAAGGCGGTCTTTAGGGACGGCGCGGTGAAGGACTACGGCGCGAGCACATTAAACGGCTGGAATAAGAAGCTGGACGCGATGATCGCCGCCGCCCGGGGCGAGGCCGTCACGCTGCCCTGTCCGGCGGAGGCGGCGCGCTGTCACACCGCCGCCATGGAGATGATCCGCGAAAAGAACCCCGAGGCCGAGGCGCTTTCCGGCGCGCGCGTGGACGAGGGCATGGTGTGGGTGAGCGGCCTGGGCGATCGCCTGAAGGCCTGCTTTGAGAAGGAAACGCTGGATTTCTGAATGGCATAAAGCAACAGGCTCGTCGTATTGCACGGCGAGCCTGTTGTTTGTCGTATGAGAGCATTCTTTTTCACCATTCCGCGCCGCAGAGCGTTTCGCTTCCTTTGAAAATTGCTTTCGATCGAGGAAAATCCGCTGGCGTTCGGATACTTGCCGTTTTAATGGATAATGAGGGGATTGGTCAGTATGCGCCAGAGCGCGAGCAGCGCCAGATGCGCGGGATAGGCGATATAGAACAGCCACTTGCCGAACGAGCCGCTCCAGCCGCCGCGCCGTCCGTTGTAGAACCACAATAGAATAAGCGACACGCAGGCCATACCGAATTCATAGACGTTGTCCATCGTCAGCGATGTGAACCAGTAACTGGCATAGCCCAGATACAGCACGGCCAGCACGCCCGCCATGGCAGCGAACTTTACGCGCCTGTTCTCGCCCGGCAGATACGCCGCGTAGACCAGTGCCACGCCGAAGATCGTATAATCGGTGCTGAGGACGACGGACAAAAGCGCGGGCACGGCGAGAGAAGCGATTTGCAGCGCCCGCCCTTTGCCGCGCGATCGGCAGAGATTGCAGAGCGCGACGCCCGACACCGCCAGCGCGAACGTGTACAGGACGTTGGTATTGCGGAAGAAACTGATGAAGCGCGGCAGCTTGCTGAAGGCGACGGGCCAGTGCAGCGCGTCGAAGGGGATTTCCGAAATGAGCGCGAATATGAACAGCCGCAGGATGTATTTTTTGATATTGCGCGTGTGGCGCGCGCCCTCGGCGACCATGAAGGCGAATATCGGGAAGGCGATGCGGCCGAGGAGCGAGATAAACCTGCTGATGGGACTGCTGCTAATCACATCCAGTGAAAAAGTGTCCATGATTAACTGCTGACCGATTAGGCCAATATCATAGGCGTGGTCGATGAACATACTGATCAGGGCGATGATTTTCAGCGTTAAGGCGCTCATGGGACACTTCCTTTCATGCTGGATTTCGGGCTGCTTCTGGAAACAGATTACCATATAATTCAAATAAAGTAAATATTTAATTACTAAAAACGCAACAATAAAGCGAAAGCGCGCG
>SFOF01000162.1 GCA_004552515.1 Clostridiales bacterium | reverse complement strand
CGTTCTGTTCCTCAAAATTGCGCCGGATGGACGCATCCAGCCGCTCAAAGAGCGCGGCCATGAGCGCGTCATAGCTTTCAAGCGGCTCGCTCATGCAGTCGAGCAGCAGCTGCGGCATATTGGTATATGGGCTGGCCACCCAGACGTTCGAGGCGGCGATGGGGGTGATTTCTACGCAGGTGGAGTGGATGTAATTGTGCGGATCGTCCGCGCCGTATTCGGCCAGTCCCTGTGCGATCACGTCGTCGTTGAATATCGCCGGATGCGAACGGCCGTGCGTGAGTATGGCGCACGCCTTTTCGAGATACTCATCGGGCATTCCCGCCGCATGGCAGAAGCCGACTGCCGGATAGACCAGCCGCACGTCGTCCACCGCCTGCATCCCCATCAGAGTCAGATCGTTGGCGACGATTTTTCCATCCCCGTCGCGTCCGCCGACCATATAGCCGCTTGACAGGCCGTTGGGCACGCGCATATTGATCTGCACGGCGAGGCAGTCGAAGAGCAGCTGCGCGCGCTCGGGCGTGAGCGTGACCGCGGCGAAGCCATGCTCATAGTAGGGGAGGAGATAACGGTCGGGCCGCCCAAGCTGAAACTGCTGCTGGCCGGGACGGAAGGGGTTCATGCCCAGGCAGTAGGTGACGAAATGCACCGATTGAAGCGCCTCGTAAAAGCTGCGCGCGCTCTGGGCGGGTACGCGGCGGCAAAGAGAAGCGATCTCGAGCAGCTCGCTTCGGCGCTGCGGATCGGAGGCTTCATTGGCCAGCGCTTCGGCGTGCTCCGCGTAATGACGGCTGTGCTGAAGCACGCCCTCAAGGCAGCGGCGGGCGCAGCGGTAAAAGGCGCGCTGAGGTTCGCCGCACGTCCGGAGATAGCCGTCGATCCGCGCAATGATGCCGGAAACCCCTTCGCGAAGCAGCAGATCGTAGTCGATCGCCATGTGCGAATCCTGACCGTCGCCCGCCGCCTGACAGCCGGCCTGCCACGCGGCGCGATAGACGTTCTTCCAGTCACGCTCTTCTTCGGGCGAGAGATCATAGATCGTTTCGCCGACGATCAGCTCGCCTTCGCCGATGTGCGGCCTGAGCGCATCCAGCGCGGCGTAAAAGGCGTTCCCGTACGCGTCGAAATCCGCATCGCCGCCGGGATAGCTTTTGTAGAAGTTCAGCAGGAACGCTTCCATGGAGTAGCTGTGCCGCAGCGCCGCGGCGCGCAGCGTTTCGAGACGGGCGGTGTCGTTCATTCGAAAAAACCTCCTAATCGGTCGATTGGAGAGCGCGGCTGAACGCGTCGTTTGCGGAGATCAGCCGGCGCTGGTATGCGTCGTAGGCCGGACTGAGCCGGCGCAGCGCGGGAATAAACACGTCGTTGTAGCCGCTTTCCTGACAGAACGCCCTGAGATAGTCCTCGATTTTTCCGGCGGGCGAGGCACGATAGGCGGCCGACTGCTTAAAGGCGGCGTACTGGCGGACAAGCTCCTCGTTCTCTTCAAGCCAGTTCTGTGGGTCGGTGGCGGCGCTTTCCTTGGCACGGCGCATTTTTTCGGCGGTTTCCGCGTCGATGGGCGCGAAGGTGCGCTGCATTTCATCAATGAGCGCGGGATCCATCGCGGGAACATTGTCCAGAAAGGCGATGATTTCGCCCAAGGCCGATTGCTGATCAGCCGTTTCAGCCGGCTGGGTCAGATAGGGCGCGAACATCAGCGCGACGACGCGCCCGAAGCCGCCGGGGAAGGCGCTTTCCAGCCGCTCGGCGATCGTGCGCCTTTGCTCTTCGGCGGTCAGCGCCCGTTTGAGAGACGCGTAATCGCGCGTTTCCGAAAAGCCGCTCAGCAGACGCAGCGCGGCTTGTTCGCGCGCGATTTGCTTCCCCAGGCGATTGAGCGCGGCTTCGGCGCTCCCGCCCGCGAGAATGACGCGGATCTCGCAAAGCGGAAGATCGAGCCGCCTGAGAAGCGCGATGCGCTCGAGCGTCTCGCAGTCCGCTTCCGAAAAGTCGGCATAGCCGTTCTCCAGCCGGCGCGGCGCGATCAGCCCCTCGCCGACGTAATATCGCACGGCCTTTTTTGTGAGTCCAAGGCGCGCGCACACTTCGTGCATGGTCATTCTTCATCCCTCCCATGCGCAGTATAAGCGCGGCCCCCGGGGCGCAGTCAAGAGCTTTTTCAAAAAATATCGCTTTCCAGCGCGCTGCGTGCGGCGAGGATGTACTTGGCCGTGTCGAGCGGATTGACGCCCGCTCGGGGGCAGACGTGCTCCTCGGCGCAGGGCTGATAGCGGTGAACGCGCATGGTGAGCGAAGCGCGCCCGCCGGAGAGCGCGGCCAGCCGGGTGGGGAAGTTCAGCACGGCCCGCAGCGGCGCTTCGGCGGCGAGGATCATTGCGCCGCGGCTGTCGTCCGATTCCGTGGCGGTGACCTCGCCGTGCATGGCGACGATCTCGCTCATGATTTTGCCGCCCAGATCGGCGGGCACGCGGATGTTCAATTCGGCCACAGGCTCCAGGAGCACCGTGCCGCCGCGCCTCAGGCCGTCCATGATGGCCATGGGCGTGGCGACGATGAAATCGAGCGGATGCGTGTGGAACTGATGGTCGCTGCCGTCGATCAGCGTGATGTCCACATCATCGACCTGCCAGCCCATCATGCCCTGCCGGAGCGCAATTTGCAGCCCCTGCTCCACCTGATGCTGATAGCGCTCCTTAATCTGGCGCACGGGCACCTCGCTGTGATAGCTCACGCCGCTGCCGCGCGGCGCGGGCCTGATGATGAACTTGAGCACCGCCCAGCACGGCTTAGGCATGGTGTAGGCGCAAAAGCCGATCGCCTCCTCGCGGATGGTTTCGCGATAGACCACCTGCGCCTCGGCGAAGGATACGTTCAGTCCAAATCGGCTCTTCAATTCCTCGGCGAGGATTTCGGCCTGAATCACGCCCATCATGCGGATGTGCAGATCGCCCATGAACGAGCGCACGTCCAGCAGCGGGTCCTCGGCGCTCAGCAGCAGCAGCGCCCTGTGCAGCGCGGACCGCTGATCCTCGCTTTCGGGCACGACGCGCGCCATGAGCAGCGGCTCCTTCAGCCGTCCCGCGTCCATATCGCGCGGAAGCAGCGCGGCGTTTCCGAGCACATAGCCCACGCGCACATCGCCCAGGCCGTAGACCACGCCGATTTCGCCGCTTTCCAGCAGCCCCAGATCGCGGCCGCGTCCCTCGGCGGCGATGTCGCGGATCTGCGTAATTTTGCGCTCTTCAACGCGTTCGCTCAGTCCGTACGCGCCCTCGCGCGTGACGGTGAACGCCGCCGAATCCCTGTTTTTCAGCCTGCCGGAAAACAGGCGCACATACGCGCCGCGCCCCATCGCCGCGTCCTCGTCCAGCGCGAACACAATGCCGCACAGCGCGTCGGAAGCCGCCGCGTTTTCCGGCGCAAGCGCTGTTACAGCGTTCAGCAGCGCTTCCACGCCCTGGTTTTTCAGCGCGGCGCCAGCGAGCACGGGGATGAGCCGCCCCGCATGAAACAGCGCCGCCGCGGATTCAATCAGCCTTTGCCGCGGATAGATCGTGCCCGAGAGGTAGTCGTCCATAGCCGCCTCGTCCTCGTCGGCCAGCGCGGCCATGAGCGATTCGTCGTCGGCCCATTCGGCGGCGCTTTTTGTGAGCAGCGCGCGCGTCTGCTTCAGCACGGCGGAAAGATCCGCGCCCTCGCGATCCATTTTGTTCACGAAGATCAGCGTGGGGATGCGCTGGCGGCGCAGACTTTCAAACAGCAGCTCGGACTGCGGCTCCACGCCGTCCACGCCGCTCAGCACGAGCACGGCCATGTCGAGCGCCCACATCGAGCGCTCCACCTCGGCGGCGAAATCGCCGTGGCCGGGCGTGTCGATCAGATTGACGCGCACGCCGTCCCATTCGAGCGGCACGCAGACCGCGCGCACCGATATGCCGCGCCGGCGCTCTATGTCCGTGCGGTCGGTGTGCGCCGTGCCGCGGTCAACCGAGCCGGGCGTGCGGATTGCGCCGGCGGCCAGCAGCAGCGCCTCGCTCAGCGTGGTCTTGCCCGCATCGCCATGAGCGAATATGCCGAGGTTGACGGTTTTCACGGCCTGTCCTCCTTTGCAAGGCGCACCACGTCGTGGACGCGCAGCACGCCGTCGTGTACGGTGAAGCGGATATCGAAGCCCGCGAACGCCACGCCGAAGGGGCGCTCGTCCCGCCGCTTATAGCCGGGGCGCGGATCCTGCGCGAGCATCAGACGCGCGGCCTCGCGCCTGGATTCGGGCAGGCGGCTCATGAGCGCGGGCGGGAAGTCCACCTCGAGCGCATAGAGAGCCGTTTCGCCGGCAAAGCCGCCCGTCGCGTCCGGATGGCAGTCGGCCTGGGGCAGGTAGGGCTTGATGTCGTAAATGGGCGTGCCGTCCATCAGGTCTGCGCCGCGCACATACAATACGGGGCCGTATTCGCCGTGCAGCTCGATGCGGGACAGGCGCACGCAGGACAGGCCGATCGGGTTGGGCCGGAAGGGCGAGCGCGTGGCGAACACGCCCATGCGCGTGTTGCCGCCCAGACGCGGCGGCCGGACGGTGGGCGACCAGTCCTCGCGCACGGCCTGAGAGAACTGCCAGATCAGCCAGATGTGCGAAAAGCCCTCCAGCCCCCGCAGCGCGTCGGGATTGCGATAGGCCGGCTCAAAGACGATCAGGCCCTCCAGCGCGTCGATCAGTCCGCTCTGGCGCGGTATGCCGAATTTTGTCGGAAAGTCGGTGTGTATGCGCGCGATGATATTCATGGCATAGTCCTTTCGGAAGGAAGATTGTCGTTTGAGTTCATTATACAACAGCGCGCCGTTCGTTGTAAAGAAAAAAGCGCCGCTCCCTGAGAGACGGCGCGATGCGGGCGGCCATTCAGAACTGATACGTCCTGTAAATCTCGCCCTCGAGCGTTTTCCACACGAAGCCCTCGTCGGTGAGCAGCATATAGCCGCGCGGCGTGTTCTCCTTGGGCAGCGACACGGAGCCGGGGTTGACGTAGGTGTAATTTTCATGCTCGCGGCAGACGGAGACGTGCGTGTGGCCGTGCAGCAGAATGTCGCCCCTTTTGAGCATGGGCAGCTTGCTTTCGTTGAAGAGGTGGCCGTGCGTGGCGAAGATCATGCGGCCGCCCGCGTAGAGGAGCGCGTAGTCGGCCAGTATGGGGAATTCGAGCACCATCTGATCCACGTCGCAGTCGCAGTTGCCGCGCACGCACATCAGCTCGTCCCTGACGGCGTTGAGCATCTGCGCGACCGCCCTGGTGTCGTATTCGTCGGGTAGAATGTTGCGCGGGCCGTGATAGAGCAGATCGCCCAGCAGCAGCAGCTTGTCGGGCCGTTCGCAGGCATGGGCGTCCAGCAGCGCGCGGCAGTATTTGGACGAGCCGTGCAGATCGGAAGCAATCATGATTTTCATGGTCGTGTCGTCCTTTCGTT
>SFOF01000161.1 GCA_004552515.1 Clostridiales bacterium | reverse complement strand
GCGCGCCTGGAGCGCATGGTACACGAGCGGCTGGAGGTCGAGGCCAAGATGCCGCTATTGGGCCTGCACGTCGTGGTGGACGCGGGCAACGGCGCGGGCGGCTTCTACGCGCGCTTCCTCGAATCGCTGGGCGCGGAAACCGAGGGCAGCCAGTTCCTCGAGCCGGACGGCCATTTCCCCAACCACATTCCCAACCCCGAGGACAAGGACGCCATGGCCGCCATTTCCGAGGCCGTCAAAAAATCCGGCGCCGATCTGGGCGTGATCTTCGACGCGGACTGCGACCGCGCCGCCATCGTGGATGAAAACGGCCGCGCGATCAACCGCAACCGCCTGATCGCGCTGATCTCCGCGATTCTGCTCAATGAAAAGTCCGGCCAGACCATCGTCACCGACTCGGTCACCTCCTCCGGCCTTGCGAAGTTCATCACCGAGTGGGGCGGCACGCACTATCGCTTCAAGCGCGGCTATCGCAACGTCATCGACGAAGCCATTCGCCTGAACGAGGAGGGCATCGAATGCCCGCTGGCCATCGAGACGAGCGGACACGCCGCGCTCAAGGAGAACTTCTTCCTCGACGACGGTATGTATCTGGTCACGCGCCTGATCTGCGAGGCCATGGAGCGCAAGCGTCAGGGGCTGACGCTCGGCTCGCTCATCGACGATCTGGCCGAGCCGCTCGAGAGCGTCGAGGTGCGCATGAACATCGTGGACGAGGACTTCCGCGCCGCCGGTCAGGCCGTCATCGAGACGATCCTGAGCAAGACGCTGGATGATCCCAGCTGGCATCTGGCCCCCGACAACCGCGAGGGCGTGCGCATTTCGTTCGATCTGGACGGCGGCGTGGACAACGCCTGGTTCCTGCTGCGCCTGTCCGTTCACGATCCGGTGATGCCGCTCAACGCCGAATCCGATGTAAAGGGCGGCGTGAACGTCATGCTGGGCAAGCTGTACGAGCTGCTCAAGGACACCGAAGCGCTCGATCTGACCCCGCTCAAGAAGCTCATCGAAGGGTGATACAGCGCCCTTTTGAGATAACGCATTTTTGCAACTCTTCAGCAAAAGAAAGGATGTTTTTCCAATGAGCAAACAGGACAATCTCGTCGTCAATGCGATCCGAGTGCTCTCCGCCGAGGCCGTTCAGCAGGCCAATTCCGGCCACCCCGGCATGCCCATGGGCTCCGCCGCCATGGCCTACGCGCTGTGGGGCAAGCAGATGAAGTTCGATCCCAAGACCCCCAAGTGGGCCGATCGCGACCGCTTCGTCCTCTCCTCCGGCCACGGCTCCATGCTGATGTATTCCCTGCTGCACCTCTTCGGCTACGGCCTGACCATCGACGATCTGAAGGCGTTCCGTCAGTTCGGCTCCAAGACCCCCGGCCATCCCGAGTACGGCCACACCGTAGGCGTTGAGACCACCACCGGCCCGCTCGGTCAGGGCATCGCCAACGCCGTGGGCATGGCGCTCGCCGAGGCCTATCTGGCCGCGCACTTCAACCGCGAGGGCTACAAGATCGTCGATCACAACACCTTCGCCATCATGGGCGACGGCTGCCTGATGGAGGGCATCTCCCACGAGGCCGCTTCGCTGGCCGGCACGCTCAAGCTGAACAAGCTGATCGCGCTCTACGACGACAACGAGATCTCCATCGAGGGCGACACCGACATCGCCTTCCGCGAGGATGTGCCCGCGCGCTTCCGCGCCTACGGCTGGAACGTCATCGATGTGGCCAACGGCAACTGCTGGTGCAAGGTCGAGGCCGCCATCAAGCTGGCCAAGGATTCCGACAAGCCCACCCTGATCGTCTGCCACACCACCATCGGCTACGGCTCCCCCAAGGCCGGCATGGCCTCCTCTCACGGCGAGCCGCTCGGCGCGGACAATCTGGCCGCCACCAAGAAGGCGCTCGGCTGGCCCTGCGAAGAGCCGTTTGCCGTGCCCGCCGAGGTCTATGAAACCACTGCCGCCGTCGAAAAGGCCGGCGAGGAAAAGCGTCAGGCCTGGGACGAGCTGTTCGCCGCCTATGAAAAGGCCTATCCCGAACTGGCCGCCGAATGGAAGAGCTGGCACAGCGAGGAGCTGCCCGTCGATCTTCTGAACGACGAGGACTTCTGGAAGTTCGAAGGCAGCATGGCCACCCGCGCTTCCTCCGGCGAGGTGCTCAACCGTCTGGCCAAGAAGATCCCGAACATGATCGGCGGCTCGGCCGACCTGGCTCCCTCCAACAAGTCCAACATGAAGGGCCGCGGCGACTTCTCCGCCGAGGATCGCACCGGCGCGAACCTGCACTTCGGCGTCCGCGAGCACGCCATGGCGGCCATCTGCAACGGCATCTATCTGCACGGCGGTCTGCGCCCCTACTGCGCCACCTTCTTCGTGTTCTCCGATTACATGAAGAACGCCATGCGCCTGTCCGCGCTCATGGGCCTGCCGATCCCCTATATCCTCACGCACGATTCCATCGGCGTCGGCGAGGACGGCCCGACCCATCAGCCCATCGAGCATCTGGCCGGTCTGCGCGCCATGCCCGGCATGATCGTGTTCCGCCCCGCCGACAGCAAGGAAACCGCCGCCGGCTGGTATACCGCGATGACCGGCAAGCGCCCCGTCTCCCTCGTGCTGACCCGCCAGAACCTGCCCCTGTATGAGAACAGCGGCAAGGAAGCCCTCAAGGGCGGCTACATCCTCGAGGACAGCGAGAAGGCCACGCCCGACGTCATCCTGATGGCCTCCGGTTCCGAGGTTGAGCAGTGCGTCGGCGCGAAGAAGCTGCTCAAGGAGCAGGGCATCGACGCGCGCGTCGTCTCCATGCCCTCCTTCGAGCTGTTCGACGAGCAGAGCGACGAATACAAGGAGTCCGTGCTTCCCAAGGCCGTGCGCGCCCGCGTGGCTGTCGAGGCCGCCGCGTCCTTCGGCTGGGCCAAGTATGTCGGCCTGGACGGCGCGTATGTCTGCCTGGATCAGTTCGGCGCGTCCGCTCCCGCCAAACTGCTGTTCAAGCATTACGGCTTCACCGCCGAGAACGTCGCCGAGAAGGCCGCCGCTCTGGTGAGGTAATCCCCCGTTTATCCGCTCGCGTCGGGCATCCGTTTGGGTGTCCGGCGCTTTTTTTCACGTTTTTTCGTCTACGGCATTGCCTTTTTCGCCACACTGTGATACATTTATGGATGGTGGATTATATAGTGCCGTCGTTTGCCCCGCAAGGCGGCAAGGCGGAATTTGCGATCTATTGAAAAGAGGTTTTGCCATGAGTGACACGCGGCAGTTCTGGCTGGACAGCCTGACGAAAATTGTCCGTCCCGTGCTGGAAAATCTGAGCGAAGGGCGGCTCGCGGCGGCCATGCCCGTCGAGCATCATCCCAATTCCCTCGACCGGCGCGAATACACCTATCTGGAGGCGTTTGGCCGCGCGATGACCGGGCTGGCTCCCTGGCTGGCGCATCCCGCCGAGGACGCGGATGAAGAAAAAGCGCGCCTTGCCTGGTGCTCTCTGGCGCGAAAGGCGCTGCGCATGGCGGTCGATCCCGCATCGAGCGACTGCATGAACTTCGAGCGCGGCCAGCAGCCCATCGTGGATGCGGCATTCCTCGCACAGGCAATCCTGCGCGCGCCCGAGGAGTTGTGGGACAAGCTGGATGGCGAAACGCAGCGTCTGCTCGTCGAAAAGATGAAGCGTACCCGTACGCGCAAGCCGTCCTTTAATAACTGGCTGCTGTTTTCGGCCACGATCGAGGCGTTTCTGCGCCGCGCGGGAGAGCCGGACTGGGATCCCATGCGCATAGACTACGCCCTGCGCCAGCACGAGCAGTGGTATGCGGGCGACGGTGTATATTGCGACGGCCCGCGCTTTCACTGGGATTACTACAACAGCTTCGTCATTCAGCCGATGCTGCTCGACGTACTGAACGCCGCAAGCGATTTTTCGCCCGACTGGCAGACGATGCGCGCGCCCATGATGCGGCGCGCCGCGCGCTATGCCGCCGTGCTGGAGCAGCTGATCAACGCCGACGGCAGCTACCCCATCATCGGCCGCTCGAGCTGCTATCGCTTTGGCGCGTTCCAATCGCTCTCTCAGGCCGCGCTTTTAGGCAACCTGCCCGAAACGCTCGCGCCCGCACAGGCTCGCTGTGCGCTGACGGCGGTGATTCGGCGCGTCATGAGCTATCAGTCGATGTTTGACGAAAACGGCTGGCTGACGCTCGGCGTGTGCGGCCATCAGCCGGATATGGCTGAGTTCTACATCTCGACCGGCAGTCTGTATCTCTGCTCGGCGGTATTTCTGCCGCTGGGTCTTCCCGAATCGCATCCGTTCTGGGCGGACGCGGACTGCCCATGGACGGCGAAACGGCTCTGGAACGGTGAAAACGGATTGTGCGACCACGCGCTGTATGACTGAGCGCCGCATAAGAATGGGTATCATTTGAAAGAAGGGTTTTATATGATCGATTTTTCCAATTTTTCCACGGAAGAGCTGCTCAAAAGCGGCGGCTTTGACTGCGAGTGCGGCGTTCACCATGGAGCGCCCATCAAATTTTTGAAAATCGGCTCGGGCGCGGTGCGTTCCATTCCAGACGCGCTCAAGGCGCTGGGCTGCAAAAAGCCGTTCATCGTATGCGATCTGAATACGAAGGACGCGGCCTGGCACTTTGTCGAGCCGGTGCTGCGCGAAAACGGCATCGACTACGGCTTTTTCTGCTTCAACACCCACAAGCGGCTCGAGCCGAACGAAGAGGTCATCGGCGCGATCACATTCGCCTTTGACAAGAGCTGCGACGTGGTGATGGCGCTCGGCTCCGGCGTTCTGAACGACAACTGCAAGATCATCGCCGACATCGCCGGCATCCCCGCCATGGTCGTGGGCACCGCGCCCTCAATGGACGGCTACGCGTCGAATTCCTCCTGCATGATCGTGAGCGGACTGAAGGTTTCCCTCTATCACGGTATGCCCGCCGCCATCATCGCCGACACCGACATCATGAAGGACGCGCCCATGCGTATGCTCTGGGCGGGCCTGGGCGATATGCTGGCCAAGTACATCGCCATCTGCGAGTGGCGCATCGCGCACATTGTCAACGGCGACCCCTACTGCGAAAAAATCGCCTGTCTGGTGCGCCGTTCGCTGGAAAAGGTCGTCTCCTCCGCCGACAAGCTGGCCGACCGCGATCCTGAGGTGGTGGGCAACGTCGCCGACGGCCTGATTCTCTCCGGCATCGCGATGTGCTTCGCCGCGACCTCCCGCCCCGCCTCCGGCCTTGAGCATTACTTCTCGCATATGTGGGAGATGATGGCGCTCGAGCGCGGCGAGGAAAGCGACCTGCACGGCATCCAGGTGGGCGTGGGCTGCTATCTCCGCAAGATCAAGCCCGACCGCGAAAAGGCCCTCGACTTCATGCGCCATTTCGACGAGGAAAAATGGGAGCGCGAGACGCGCCGCGTGTTCGGCAGCGTCGCCGACGGCATCATCGCCACTGCGAAGAAGGAAGGCCGCAACGACCCCGCCAAGCACGCCGAGCGCGTGAACCGCATCGTCGATCACTGGGACGAAATCCTCAAAATCATGGACGAAGAGCTGCCGCCCTTTAAGACCATCGTGGACATCATGACCAGCTGCGGTATGCCCATGCGCCCGAAGGATCTGGGCATCAGTGACGACGATGTGCGCGACGCGCTCAAGGCCTCGCGCGACATTCGCAACAAGTATCTCTCCAGCACCATGCTGTGGGATCTCGGCCTGCTCTACGACATGGCTGATCAATTCGACGGCCAGTAACCGACCGATCGCCCTATTCGCGAAAGGAATGATATAATATGGAAGATATTCGCAGATTCGAGCGCGAAAACACCGTAGACGCGGCCAATCAGCTGCCCAACAGCGAGCGCTTCTTCAGCGACGTCGGCCGCGGCGGGCTGCGCGTGCTCTTCGTGGGCAACTCCATCACGCTGCACGCGCCCAAGCCCGAGATCGGCTGGACGTACAACTGGGGCATGGCCGCCTCAAGCCGTGAGAACGACTATGTACACCAGACGATGAAGCTGATCCATGCCCTGCGCCCCGACGCGGATTTCTGCGCCGCGCAGGTGGCCAACTGGGAGCGCGCGTACTGGCGCGGCGAGGAAGAGCTTGAATTTGTGCGCCCCGCCCGCGACTGGAAGCCCGATATCGTGGTGATCCGTCTGGGCGAAAACACCGGCGAAAACCTGCTCGCCGAGCACCCCTATGCGCCGGCGCTGATCGACATGATGAACTTCTTTACCCGAAACGGCGAGGGCAGGCTGATCGTGACCGACCTGTTCTGGCCGAATCCCGCCAAGGATGCCGAGATTCGAAAGGCCGCCAAGACGCTGGGGGCCCCGCTGGTTCACATCGGCGATCTGGGCACGCGCGACGATATGAAGGCCGTCGGCCTGTTCGAGCACGGCGGCGTGGCCGCGCATCCCGGCGATCTGGGCATGAAAACCATCGCCGAACGGCTCTTTGACGTCATCAAAACCATGATCTGACCGCATTTTGCAAGGAGGGACTTCCCCATGCTTCATCAGCACGCTTCCATGCTCTGGCCCGGCCTGCGCACCCGTGCGCTGACATTCTCCTATGACGACTGCGTTTTGCAGGATATAAAGCTGCTTTCTCTCTTCAACCGCAACGGCGAAAAGGCCACGTTCAACATGAACAGCGGCTTCTTCGGCCATGTCGATTCGCTCATCCGCGAGGGCCGCGTTGTGGATCACTCCCATGTGCGCGCCGACGAGGTGGCCGAGCTGTACAAGGGCCACGAGGTCGCTGTTCACACCGTAACGCACCCCAACCTCTGCCAGCTGCCCGACTGTCAGGTGATCGACGAGGTGATTCAGGATCGCCGCAATCTGGAGGAGCTGGTTCACTATCCCGTGCGCGGCATGGCCTATCCGGGCGGCTGTGTTGACGAGCGCGTTATCGGCCTGCTGAAGGGCTGCGGCATCGTCTATTCCCGCGCCGTGGGCACGACCGGCCGCTTCTCGCTGCCCGAGGAAAACCTCAACTGGAAGTGCAGCTGCCATCACTGGGGCCTCGAGCCGCTCATTGAGCCGTTCCTGGGCGAGGGCGACGATCTGCGCCTGCTCTCCTGCTGGGGACACGCCTACGAGTTCGATCAGAGAAGCGACTGGGACGTGATCGAGCGCCAGCTTGACCGGCTGGGGAACCACGACGAGGTGTGGTACGCCACGAACATCGAGGTGTTCGACTATATCGCCGCGTTCAAGGCGCTCGATTTCACCGTCGACGGCCGCTTTGTGACCAACCGCAGCGCGCTGGACGTCTGCCTGCGCCTGGGCAAAAAGTCGCTCACCGTTCACGCCGGCGAGACGGCTGAGCTGTAAACCGTCTCATGGCGGAATAAATAACCGCATATGAACGGAAATATGGTTGTCTGTTCCGCGTTTTTGCGCTAAAATATATTGATTCATCGAAAAACGACAGGAGTGATATTTTCATGAGCCTGAATACCAAAGCCGCCGCTTTCCTGGCCACCGACGCCGCCCGTGCGTCCCTGACCCGCCTTTATGGCCATAACGAGGCCGTCCTCGCCCGTCAGACCGAGCGCTATAACGCGCTGGCGCAGCGCCATGTCGAGCTGTTCGGCGAGAAGGACGGCATGCGCTTCGTCTCCGCGCCCGGCCGCACCGAGGTTGCCGGCAACCACACCGATCACAACCATGGCCGCGTGCTGGCCGCCGCCGTCAATCTGGACACCGTGGCTGCCGTCACGCCCAATGACAAATCGATCGTGACGCTCTATTCCGAGGGCTATGACAAGCCGTTCGTGGTCGACCTCAACGACCTCGAGCCGAAAAAGAGCGAATATGAAACCACTGACGGCCTGATCCGCGGCGTTGCGGCGCGCATGAAGGAACTGGGCTACGTCATCGGCGGCTTCGATGCGGTCGTCTGCTCGACTGTCTTCAAGGGCTCCGGCCTCAGCTCATCTGCCGCGTTTGAGGTGCTGATCTGCGCCGTCATCGATTCGCTCTACAACGGCTTCGTCGTAGACGCGAAAAAGCGCGCCCAGATCGGCCAGTATGCCGAGAATGTGTTCTTCGGCAAGCCCTGCGGATTGATGGATCAGATGGCCAGCTCCGTGGGCGGCCTGGTCGCGATCGATTTCGGCAAGGACGATCCGGTCGTCACCGCGATGAAGTTCGACTTTGAAGCCGCCGGCTATGTGCCCGCCGTGGTGTCTGTGGGCGGTGAGCACGGCAACCTGACCGCCGATTACGCCGCCATTCCCGCCGAGATGAAGTCGGTCGCCGAGGCGCTGGGCGGCAAGGTGCTGGCCGACATCGATCCCAAGGTCATGGAGGAAGCCATTCCGCAGCTCAAAAACAAGGTCAAGGATCGCGCCATACTGCGCGCGCTGCACTTCTATGACGAGAACGAGCGCGTCGATAAGCTGGTGGCCGCGCTGGAGGACGGCGACATCACGACGTTCTTCGAGATGCTGATCGCCTCGGGCGAATCCTCCTGGAAGCTGCTGCAAAACCTCTATGTGGCCGGCAGCGACAATGAAGAAATGCCGCTCGCGCTCGAGCTGTCCCGCCGTATGCTGGAGGGCTGCGGCGCGTGGCGTATCCATGGCGGCGGATTCGCGGGCACGATTCTCGTGTTCCTGCCCAAGGATATGGTGGCCGAATACACCGAGCGCATGAACGCCGTGTTCGGCGAAGGCGCCGTGACCCCGCTCATGATCCGCGCGGATGGCGCCGTACAGATTCTCTACTAATTTACAGGCGCGCGTCCCGAACGGCGTAACCCCCTCGGGACGCGCGTGATCGGAGTTATAAAATGGAATTTTACCATCGTCCCGTGCTGCTGGACGAGTGTCTGAACGGCCTGGCCATCCGAGAGGACGGCGCGTACCTCGACGGCACGCTGGGCGGCGGCGGACATTCGAGCGAGATCCTGAAGCGTCTGACAGCCGGCCGCCTGATCGGCATAGACCGCGACGCGGACGCTTTGAAGGCCGCGACCAGCCGCATTCACGCGCTTCAGACGGACGGTCTGCCCCGCTTCGACGCGCTCTACGGCAATTTCCACGACGCGAAGGCGCTGCTCGAGGGCATCGGCATTGAAAAAATCGACGGCGCGCTGCTCGATC
>SFOF01000160.1 GCA_004552515.1 Clostridiales bacterium | reverse complement strand
GAGGTGCTGGACACCGACAACTATCAGGGCAACGCGGTGGTCAACTATACCGAGCGCGCCGTGCCCTATACGCGCGTGATTGAGCACAAGCATTTCGAGTTCGGGCGGCAGGAAAAGACGGTCATATCGCGCGAATACTCCTCCGAGTGGACGCAGGGCGGCGATCCGTACTACCCCGTCAACAACGCGCGCAACATGGATCTGTACGCGCGCTATAAGGCGCTGGCCGATGAGACGCCCTCGGTTATATTCGGCGGCCGCCTGGGCGAGTACAAGTACTACGACATGGACAAGGTGATTCTCTCTGCGCTGGAGCTGACCGAGAAGCTCGGCTGAGAGGGATGGGCGTGAAAAAAGGCCCGCATCGCGATGATGCGGGTCTTTTGGATACCGGGAAAACGTTTCGGCGCTGCACCTGTCAAATGTGCTTGCAATACGCCGCGATAGCCCGCGCGGCGAAGCGCGCCGTGCCCTGAACGCCGGCAGCGTCGATGCTCTCGGTGAACTCGCCGCCCGCGGCGTACATTGCGCCAAGGCCCTTCAGAATTTCGGACGTGCAGCGATAATAGTGCTCCGTGATGTAGGCCTGTAGCCGCCGCACGAGCGCCTGTGCGTTCTCGGAGGCGGGATCACCGCCCCTGAGTCTGCCGAAATCCTCGAAAATCGTCATGAGTCCTGCGGAAAGCGCATTGCGCATATCGTCCGAACGTCCCCTGTCCCTGCCGGCAAACTCGGCGTAGGCCGCCGTGTCCTGCCATTGTTCCCGGGCGCGGCGGGCGTATTCGTCCATTTTGCCGGTATCAAATGCGGAAAAATCCATGCTGTTCCCTCCTGTTTTCTGTAATCCGCGTGCGAAGGCGATGAGACTGTCCAGATGATCACGCCGGAGCGTCAGCAGCTCGATCTGCTGTTCAAGCGCTCGCTCGCGATTGAAGGCGGGGCTTTCCAGAATCGCGGCGATTTCACTCAGCGAAAATTCCAGCGCGCGGAAGAGCAGAATCTGCTGGAGCCGCTCGAGCGACTCATCGCCGTACAGCCTGTAGCCGGCCTCCGTCCGGACGGAGGGGGAGAGCAGGCCGATTTTGTCGTAATATTGCAGTGCGCGTACGCTTACGCCTGTCAGGCGGCTGACCTCGCCGATGGTCATCATTCGTTCCCATCTCCCTTCACGATCTCATGATAAACCATGACGCGGCGTCGGAGTCAAGCCCCTTTTTTCAAAAAAATATCCCGAAAGCCCACAAAATCGGACTTTCGGAATAATATTGTGCGGGATGGTTACTCCCATTCCACCGTTCCCGGCGGCTTCGAGGTGATGTCGTACACGACGCGATTGACGTTGTCCACCTCGTTGATGATGCGGTTGGAGACGCGGCCCAGCAGGTCGTAGGGGATGCGCGCCCAGTCGGCGGTCATGAAGTCGTCGGTCGTGACCGCGCGGATGGCGACCAGCTCGGCATAGGTGCGCGCGTCGCCCATCACGCCGACCGTCTTGACGCCCGGCAGCACGGCGAAGAACTGCGCCATATGCTCGTCATAGCCGCTCTTCTTCATTTCGTCGCGCAATACTGCGTCGGCTTCCTGAAGAATCCTCACGCGCTCGGCGGTCACCTCACCGATGACGCGCACGCCCAGACCGGGGCCGGGGAAGGGCTGCCGCCAGACCAGCTCGCGCGGGATGCCCAGCTTTTCGCCCACGCGGCGCACCTCATCCTTGAACAGATCCTTGAGCGGCTCGATCACGCCGCTGAAGGTGATGTCCGCGGGCATCTTGACCTGATTGTGATGGGTCTTGATGGTGGCCGCGTTGCCTTTGCCGCTCTCGATGCGGTCGGGATAGATCGTGCCCTGCGCGAAGAAGCCGCCGCTGTAGCGCGCGCGGATCTCGTCCCAGAACACCTTGTAGAACTCGGTGCCGATGATTTTTCGCTTCTGCTCGGGGTCGGTCACGCCCTTTAAGTGCGAGAGGAACTGCTCCTGACAGTTGATGCGCACGAAGTTCATATCGAACAGGCGCGTGAACGTCTCTTCAACGAAATCGCCCTCGTCCTTGCGCATGAGGCCCTGATCGACGAACACGCAGGTGAGCCTCTTGCCCACGGCGCGGCTGAGCAGCGCGGCGGCCACGGACGAATCCACGCCGCCGGACAGGCCGAGCACAACGCCCTGATCGCCAATCTGCGCGCGCAGAGACTTGACGGTCTCCTCAATGAAGTTGTCCATCTGCCAGTCGCCCTTGCAGCCGCAGACGTTGAACAGGAAGTTGCCCAGGATTTTCTGGCCGTATTCGCTGTGCGTCACCTCGGGGTGGAACTGCACGGCGTAGAGCCGGCGCCCGGGGTTTTCCATCGCGGCGCAGGGGCAGCTGTCGGTGCGCGCAGAGAGATTGAAGCCCTCCGGCGGGACGGAGATATAGTCGGTGTGACTCATCCAGCAGACGCTCTTTTCGGGCATGTCCCTAAAGAGCAGGCTGTCGGGCGAGGCGGTCATCTCGATGCGCCCGTATTCGCGGCTGGGCGCGTGCTCGATTTTGCCGCCCAGCATCCAGGCCATCAGCTGCGCGCCATAGCATATGCCCAGCACCGGAACGCCCAGATCGAGTATGGCAGGATCGTAATGCGGCGATTCCTCCAGATAGACGCTGTTCGGGCCGCCGGTGAATATGATGCCCTTGCAGTCCGCGCGCGCGATTTCCTCGAGCGGCGTGGTGTAGGGCATGATTTCACAGTAGACGTGCTGATCGCGCACGCGGCGCGCAATCAGCTGGTTGTACTGCCCGCCAAAGTCCAGCACGATGATTTTTTCGGTCGCAGGCAATGCTGTGTTCCTCCTTCATAAGGTCAGCCGTGCGGAAAAAACATTATACGCTATAATACACCGCGCATATCGCCCCTTCAATATCATTTGTGCTAATTTTTTATGATGTGCCGCCGCATATTTCATAGCGCGCCGTAAAACAAAGCGCCGCTCCGCGCCCGTGTTGAGGCGAAGCGGCTATTGATGAAGCGGCGGTTTGTCAGCGCCTGCGCCGCGTGATGAGAATGAGCGCCGCGATCAGCGCAATGACAGCCACGCCGTCGAGAACGGCGGCATAGGCGGTCGGCGCGCCGGTGACGGCCTGCTCAGACTGCGCGCCGAAGCTCATGCCGTTCGGCGCGCAGCGGCTTTGACGGCTGTCGGCGGTCTGCTGAGCGTCGCCGGTTTCGTCGGACGGCGTGGTCGCGGCGGTTGCATCCTCAGCGGGATCCTCGTCAGAATCGCCTGTTCCGTCCGGCAGGGGAGCGTCTGCGACGGCGTCCGCGCTGTTCGAGGTCTGCGGAGCGGCTGGATCGCCGTCTGCGTTGGGAGCTGCGCCGTCATTGTCCGGCCTGTCGGGCGGGGTCTGGCCGTCGGCGGTCTGCGCATCGTTCGAATTGGAGGATGACTCCGCGCCGTCGTTCGTTTTATCCGGCGGAGACAGCCTGTCGTCATTCTGCCCGTTCGGAAAATTCGGGCGGTCGCCGCCGAAAGCGCTCTGATCGAAGCCGTTGAAATTGCCGAAGCCGCCCTTGCCGCCGCCCTGCGCGCCCATGCCGGACAGCGCGAAATCGGCCTGTATGAGCGCGGAGGAAGCCTCGCTCTGCCCTGCCGTGGTCGAGGGGATGCTGCCGTTCAGCTGCCCCAGTATGCTCTCGCCGCGCAGCGTGCAGAACGAACGCAGCGTCTGTATGGCGGTGAGGTAGTCCTCGTAGGTGCATTCCTTCGTGGGGTCGTTCTGGACGGACTCGTCGATCATCGCGGTCAGCTCGTCGATCAGCGCGTCCATCGAGCCGTCGGTGAGGAAGGCCGCCAGCTCATAGAGGATGTTGTGGTACCGCTCAAGGCGGTCCTCGTCGGAGAGCAGCGCCGTGACCAGCAGCCGTTCGCCCCAGGCGGGCGTGTCGATGGGGTCGTTGACCGCCGAGACCGCACTGCCGCCCGCAAAGCCGCCGAAGGCCAGGTTGTAGTCCCAGGGCAGTATGGTCAACCTGCCGTTGAGCTCATAGAGAAAGTAGTTGTGCAGCATATTGCCCAGATAGCCGTCGTCGTTGACCAGCAGCGCGTTCGCCGCCAGCCAGGAGATCGCGCCGTCCACATCCAGCGCAGAATCGAGCGCGCCCTCCGAGAGCGCCTTGAGGGCGGCGATCAGGCGCGATTTGTCCGCGTCCGAGGGCTCGTTGGTCTTGGCGTAGTCGAATATGTCGCTGTAGAGCGATGTGTCGTCGCCCAGATAGCCCAGCGCCGCCGCGCTCTGCGCGCTGCCGCCGAAGCCGCCAAAGCCGCCGCCGTTTCCGTCCGGCGGTGTGAAGTCGGAGAAATCGTCGTCCGGCAGGTCGGACGGGGTCGGCGCGTTGGAAGTGCTGCCGTCTGTTTGGGCGCTTGCATCGGCGCTGTCGTTGGGTTTGTCGGGCGGGGTCGTGCCGTCCGAAGCGGTTTCGTCGTTCTGCGCGTTGTCTCCCATATTGAAGCCGTCCGGCGGGGTCATGTTGCCAAAATCGGACATATCCGGCGGGGTGAAATCGGAAAAGCCGTCGTCCTGATCGCCGCCTCTGCCGCCGCCCATGCCGCCCGTGCCATCGGGCTTGTAGAGGAAGCCGCCGTCGGTCGATAAATTGCGCTCGATGAAGGCATCGTCGATGCACTCGACCGCCAGATACAGCCCCCAGTATTCGCCGTTGATATAGATCTCGGCCATGGCGAAGAGCGGCGTTTTAGCGCCCGCCCTGTTCAGCAGATAGCAGCTCAGGTATTCCTTGATGAACGTGTTGTCCGACTGGGTGTTGTTGAGCACCATTTTGTCCAGCCCGTGGAAGGTCTGCTTTTTGACGTATTCGCCGAAGCTGATCTTGAAGCTGTAGCGCTCGTCCTGCGTCATGGACAGGCTGGAATTGCCCTTGCAGCGGATGCCGGCGGAGGAAACGCTCTCGCCGTTTAGGGCGATGTCGCACTCTATGTATTTTTCGCTCGCGGCGCTGTCCAGCATGGCCTGCCAGGCGGAATCGACGGTCACGTCCACGCGCATGAGCGAGGATGAATCGAAATAGTCCTCATAGCCCAGCGCGGCGGCCGTCTGCGAAAAGCCGAGACTTCCCGGCAGATAGCTGAACAGGCTGCGCACGGTGTAGCGGCCGCCGCTCTCCGTGTGGAACGCGTCGCGCCTCATGAAGACGGCCAGGCGGCTTCTCAGCGCGGCCGCGTCGCTTTCGTTGATCAGGAATTTGTATTCGTGGCGGTATTCCTGATTCGGCATGATATTTTCCTCCCTTCGTCGTTTGACGCGTTCATTATGCCCGGAAGTTTTTGACGGGCAGTGAACGGTTTTTGAACGAAACAGATCAAAGAAAGATCAAATGCGGATTAAACGGGCCGCGCGCGCCCTGACGAAAATTTCGCTCGCACTTGCAGCCCTCCCCCTTTGCAGCCGCACGGCGGCGCGCGGGCGCGGAAGTTTTGCGGGAT
>SFOF01000159.1 GCA_004552515.1 Clostridiales bacterium | reverse complement strand
GCTCCCTGTCGCTTTTTCACGGGCGCGGCGCTTAAATTCCAAGGGATTCGGCCTCAGGATAGACGGCATGGCCGCTCAGAGAATTTTTCGAATCACTGGGCTTTTCATCCCCCGACCGGCGCTCAGGCGCCCGCCAGCTTTTCGATCGCTTCCTCGCGCGTCTCCACAAAGAAAAAGCTGTCGCCCTTGTTGGATTCGCGGATAAAATCACGCAGCGGCCCCTTGGTATAGCGCGTATAATCGCCGTAAAAGGCCGCCTTGACGCGATCATTGACGAACTTTTGCAGCACCTCGCCGAGCAGGCCTGTGCTGAGGATGAAAAACTCGTCGCATACGAGCTTTTTATCGATCAGCAGCCGATGCGCACCGTTTCCGGCAGGACGGCAATCGCCGCGCCCCTTCTATGGATCACTTCAAAGGACATTGCTTCTCACTCCATATAGAAAACCGGAGCGCAAAACGCTGCGCTCCGGTCAACTTTTCAAATATTCCCAATCATTCGGTCACGCGGCGCAGGTAGGCCAGGCCAGCCTTGAGCGCCGTCAGATTGTCCTCCATGCCCTCGAACTCGAGCGACAGATAGCCGTCGTAGCCCGCCTTCTTGAGCATCTGCGCGCACTGCGCCACCGGAATCACGCCGTGGCCGACGATCGTGCCGCGCACATGATTGCCGCCGCGCGTCTGGAACCAGCCGTCGCCGGGGCAGGGCTGCGTGCCGGGCTTATAGAGGAAATCCTTGGCATGGACGTGGAAGGCGTAGGGCGCGGCCACAGCCACCGCCTGGATGCTGTCGCAGTCGGCGCAGATAAAGTTGCCCATGTCCACCAGCCAGCCGTAATTGGGATGATTGACCTCGCGGATCAGCGTTTCGACGCGCTCGGGATCCTGAATGAAGAAGCCGTGGTTTTCGGTGCAGGTCTTAACGCCCTTCGTCGCGGCGTACTCGGTCACGCGGCGAATATAGGGCGCGATGGTCTTGACCGCGTCGCGCCAGGTATAGCCGTGGCCCTGCACAGCCGGCGCCCAGCACGCGTCGTGGCGCAGCACGGGCGCGCCCAGCTCAGCGGCGACGTCCACCAGCGCCTTGACGCGCTCAACCTCCGCGTCGGGATCGTCCTTGAGGAAGTTCGCGCCGATGGTGTGCGCCGTGATTTCCAGGCCGATCTTCTCGCAGTGCTCGCGGATCTGCTTCGCGGCCGTCATGGCGTCGCAGCCGCTGACCTCGGGCATGAGGTCGGTAAACTCGATGCCGTCAAAGCCCATTTCCTTGGCCAGATCGCAGATGGCCAGATAATTGCAGCCGCTCGCCTTCATGTACTTGCTGAAGGAATAGCTGCTCACGCCGATTTTCATGTCGTCGTCCTCCCGTCAGTCGTTGATGAGCACTTCGTGGCCAGTCTCGGCGGATTTGTAGATGCCGGTGAGGATCTTCATCAGCGTCACGCCGTCCTGAGCGGGATTGCGGCAGGGCTTGCCTGTGCGCACGCACTCCACAAAGTGGTTGATTTCGTTTTCAAACAGGCCGTCGAAGCTCAGTGCGGTCTTGGCGGCCAGCGTGACGTTGGTCATGTAGCCGTCCATTTCGCCAAAGTAGGTCAGCTCGGGATCCAGCCGCAGGCCGCCCTTGTCGCCGAAAAGCTCGATGGTGCCGGTGTCCTTCTCCATATTCAGGCTGAAGCTGGCTTCCACCTGCAAAACCGCGCCGTTGTCATAGCGGATCATGGCGCTGGCCAGATCCTCCACGTTGAAGACCGGCCCGTCCTTTTCTTCCGTGGCGGAAACATAGCCGCGCTCGCTCTTGATGTTGCGGCGGTCGCCCAGCTTGTGGAAGGTCGCGCCGTAAACGGAAACGGGCTTGGGCTTGCCCATCAGGTAGCGGGTCAGGTCGATGACGTGAACGCCCAGATCGATCAGCGGGCCGCCGCCGGAGCGGGCCTTGTCGCCGAACCAGCCGCCCGGGCAGCCCTTGCGGCGCAGATAGGTGGCCTTGGCATAGTAAATATCGCCGAAATAGCCGTTGTCAATAAAGTCCTTCATGATGGCGCAGTCGTTGCCGAAGCGGCGCACAAAGCCGATCATGAGCAGCCGGTTGTTCTTCTCGGCGGCCGCCTGCATGGCCTCGGCCTCCTCGACGGTCATGGCCATGGGCTTTTCGCACAGCACGTGCTTGCCGGCGTTGAGCGCGGCGATGGCGCACTGGGCGTGGGCCGCATTCCAGGTGCACACGCTGACCGCCTCGATCTCCGGGCAGGCGGAGAGCATTTCGTTCACATCGGTGAAGCGGCGCGCGGGATCGACGTGATATTCGTCGCCGCGGCGATTGAGGCGCTCCTCGTTGATGTCGCACAGCGCGTAGATTTCCACATCGGGATTGAGACTGTAGCCCCTCAGATGTACGCCGGAAATGCCGCCGTTGCCGATCACCGCAACCTTCAGCTTATCCATTTGTGTTCACGCTCCTCACATCAGGCCACGCAGGAAGCGGACGGCCTTTTCAATATCTGCGGTGGGATTGTCGCCCACTTCGCGCTCGATGGTCAAAAAGCCCTTGTAGCCGATCTCCTCCAGCGCCTTCAGGTAGGCCGGGAAGGGCACGTCGCCGTCGCCCAGCGCCAGCTCGATGAACGCGGGGCTGGTGACCAGCGGATCGCCGGGACGCAGGCCGTAGATGACCTCGGGATCGCGGTTGTCCAGCTTGCGGCCGTCCTTGGCGTGCGTGTGGACGATATAGTCCTTGAGGTTATGCACGGCCTTGACCGGATCATCGCCGGTGACCATGACCAGGTTGGCCGGATCGAGATTGACGGCCACGCCGGTGGAATGGAGCGAATCCAGGAAGCCCTTGAGCACCAGCGACGTCTCGGGGCCCGTCTCGATGGCGAAGTGCGCGCCCAGCGTATCGGCATAGGCGGCCAGCTCGCCGCACGCGTCCTGCATGATCTTATAGCGCGGATGGCTGGGATCGGTCGGAACGACGCCGATGTGCGTGGTCACGATGTTCGTCTCGAACGTCATGGCCAGATCGAGGATGCGCTTCGACTTTTCGATCAGATCGGGATTCAGCTCGGCATTGCCAAAGCCGTGGCCCAGATCGCCGCACAGCGCGGAGATAACCAGGCCGTGATCCTTGACCATCTTGAAAAATTCCTTCTGCGCGACGGGCGTGGAAATGCCCTTGCTCTCCAGCGCCTTGGGGGTCGCGTAAACCTGCAATCCCTGCGCGCCCAGAGACTGCGCGATGTCCATCGCCTCGGCGGCAGGCTTGTGGAAGGACTCCAGCATAACGCCAATCGGGAACTTGCTCATCGTCATAAACCTCCATAATTTCCGACGGAAGCCTCTCCGGCTCCCGGCCATTCAAATCAATCCTGCAAGGGTTCGTTTCAAAAAATGAGGGGCTACAAGCTCGAGCGGCTTTTGCGCAGAGACGGCGAAAGAGCCGCTGAAATTACAGTCCATGAAATTCTTGAAACGGATCCTCCATTATAAACCGTTCCGTGCCGCCTGTCCAGTGGCCGTTGGGGGCTTTATTGCGGCAATGCGCGTCGGTCTATCGATGTCCGCTTACAGTATAGCCAAGTTTCATCCTCCTGTCAAGCGGCTATTTCCCTTTATTTATACGCGTCCTCCCGATTATCACCGCAAGGCGTGTCGCACGATGAGCGGCATAGAGCGCCCCTTCATCCAATACACATTTTAGCAATCTCACTTCTGCGAGGTATGCCGCCATGCTCCTGAAAACTGCGCTTCTCGTCGTGCTTCTGCTGTCGGTTTTCTCCCCTGCCCGCGCTGAAAATATCGTGCTCATCGGCTCCTGCGAGGGCCTGATCGCCTTCGCGCAGGCCGTTGGGGCGGGCGACATGACGGACGCGCGCGTTCTGCTCACGGCGGACATTGAGATAACGCGTCCCCTCGCCCCCATCGGCGACGCGGCGCATCCCTTTGCCGGCACGTTCGACGGGCAGGGACACACTGTTTCCGGCGGCGTGATCGTTGGCGCGGAGACGGCCGGCCTGTTCGGAGATATTGCGCCGGAGGGCACAGTGCGTGCGCTTACGCTCGAGGGCTTCAGCGTATCGGGCGCGGCGTACGCAGGCGTTCTGGCCGGACGCTGCGCGGGGCTGATCGAGGACTGCGCTGTGACGAACAGCCGCGTGTCGGTCTTCTCAACCGAGCCCTGGGGCACGGCGGCCGGGTCTCTGTGCGGCTCGCTTTCCGGCACGGCGCGGCACTGCGCGGCCACGGACTGCGCCGTCTCATCCCCGGCGCGCGCGGGCGGACTGGCCGGACAGATCGCCTCGGGTACAATGGAGAACTGCCTCTTCACGGGCGCGGCGAGCTGCCTCCGTCCCGGCGACGCGCCCTGCGGCGGGCTGGCCGGCGCAATCCTGTATGATGGCGGCCTGAAAAGCTGCCTGGGCGGCGGCACGGTGAGCGCGCCCTTCGCCGAGTATGTCGGCGGAATCACGGGCGCGACGTTTGGCGGCACGATCGAGAATTGCGCGTTTTCCGGCGCCGTAGAGTCAAGCGCGAAATACGCGGGCGAAATCACCGGCTGGTGCGCCGACCGCGCGCAGATCGCCGCCTGCCGGTACGACGGCGCATCCGAAGCGATCGGGCGCGGCGAAGGCTCGTGCAGACCTCTGGCGCAGGGCGCACTTGCGATGAACGCCTTCATTCAGCTCATCATGACTCAATAGCAAAAATAAATTATCACTTGCTCAAAACTACTATCGACAAATCATATTTTTATGTGGCATTGTTTAGATAAATTGAGCAGCTCAATCGCGTCCCCAATCAACCAATACAAGGAGGAACTTTCATGACACGCAAGCTCTTCACGGTGGCTCTGGCCCTGCTGCTGGCTCTGACGGCCCTGCCTGTCTGCGTCGCCGAAAGCGACCTTCCCCTCGTCACGCTCGACTGGTATACCGACCAGCTGGAAATGGACGACTGCCAGATGGTCAACGACGCGATCAACGGCTATCTCAGGGACACGATCAACGCAAGCGTCACCATTCACTACTGGGGCTCCAGCTATGCGGACAAGATCAGCACCATGATCAGCTCCGGCATGGACACCGGCATTATGAACTTCGGCGGCCTGAATTACCTCATTCAGGCGCAGCGGGGCGCTTTCTATCCGCTGGACGATATGCTGGACGCCCTTGCGCCCGATGTGAAGGCGCTCTTCAGCGACAGCGTGTGGGACTGCATGAGGGGCAACGGCCACTGCGCCTCTCAGGACGAGGTCAGAGAAGTGCTCGACGAGTTCGTTGAAAAGCTGAAGGCCAACGGCGTGGAAACCATCGTCGCCGAGGTTCAGCGTCAGCTCGACGCCTGGAAGGCCGCCCGCTGATCCCTCCTTGAAAAACTCGGGCAGATCGATCGTGATCTGCTCGAGTTTTTTTGTATGATCGCCTTCGAAAGCCCGCGCGATTATCCGGCGAAACGGTTGATTTTGCCCCGCGGCTGTGCTATACTCAGTTTTAGACTTAAAAGCCGCCAATTCCATTGCCA
>SFOF01000158.1 GCA_004552515.1 Clostridiales bacterium | reverse complement strand
GCCGATCCAGCGGCCGTCGTCGGTCGTGCCCAGGCAGCGGCTCTCGCCCACAATTTCCGTGGTGAAGAGGCGGTTGAGATCCTTATCCAGCCGGATGACGCTGCCGTTTTCGTCGGTGACGAGCACGTCGCCGGTCTTTTCGACCACCTCGAGATCGCGCACGCCGCTGCGCGCCTTTTCCTGCGCGAGCTTTTTGCCGGTCAGGTCGATCTTGGTGATGCGCGCGCGGTTGTCGCCATAGAAGATCGCCTCGCCGTCGGCGCTGAAGCGGGCGGCGCGGGCGGTGTTTTTGAGCGATTCGCGCATCAGCTCTTCGCCGGTTTCGATGTCCACGATTTTGAGCAGATGCTTGCTGGCGCTGACGCCTGCGGAGATGAGCAGCCGTCCCGTCGCCTGATCGTAGTCCAGATCGTAAACCTTGCCGTCGGCGGGGATCGTCCTGACCACGCTGCCGGAGGCGGCCTCATAGAGATAGATATTTCTGTCCTGCGAGCCGACGATCAGCCACTGCCGCGCGGCGTCGTAGTCCATGGCGCTGATGGCGCCGCTGATTTCATGCTGCCACAGGGGCGTTCCCGCGCCGTCGAAGGCCAGAACGGTGTTTTGATAGGTGCCCAGGAACGTGATTTCCAGCGCCTCGTCCACGAGAATCTGGCTGTTTTGCAATGAAGCGCCATAGCCGACCCGGCTGAATATGTCCGTCTGCCCGGACGCGTAGAGATTGGCCGCGACGGAGCCGAGCAGCGCGATCAGGAGAATGACAGACAGCGCGAGCGCGATGCGGTTGACGCGGCCCTTCGGTTTGGCTTTTGCCACTTACGTCAGCTCCTTGCTTACAAAAATGCGCGCTGCGAAGCGGGAAAAACGCGTTCGCAGCGCGCCGGGGTTCACTTATCGGGACAGGTCATGCGCGTGCGTGCAGAACAGATCAGTTGCCGGTCGGCTCGTTCTGCGGGTTGTCCAGATCGTTCATGGAGATCTTGGAGGCCTTCATGACCTCGGGGGCGTACTTGGTCTGGTTTTCCTGATGCTTCTCGGCCCACTCGTCCACAGTGATCTTGCCGGTGAGCAGATCGCTGGAGTAGCCGTACCACGCGCGCAGGGCCTCCTGGTTGTCGCCCACGCCGCGGGCCAGCGCCTGGCACAGACCCTTCTGGCAGTTGCCGATGTACTCGATGTTGGAAAACATTTCGCCCAGCTCGCCCTCCAGCTCGATGCCCTTGACCAGCGGCAGGCCGTCCGGAACGCCGCCCGCCTCGATCAGCGCGGACAGGAAGGTGGAGTAGCCCTCGGGAGAGGTGTAGAACTTCAGGAAATCGACGACCATTTCGTCGTGATCGATGTCCTTCTTGACGGCGGACAGGAAGCCGGTGGCCACTTCGATGGTGCGTGCCTTGGCCTCGATGCCCTCGCCCTCCATGCTGGGCATCGCGAAGGTGCCCAGACCGAACTTCTTGAGGCCTTCCAGCTCAACCGCGTCCTCGCCGTCGCCGATGGTGACCGCTTCGCCTGCGTCGATGGAAGCCATGGTGTTCAGATAATCGCCGAAGAACCAGGAGCCGCTCAGATAGATGGCCGCCTTGCTCTGATAGAACATGGTCTTGGCGTTGTTGGCGTCGGTGCCGAAGAAGTTCTCGCCGCCCGCGTAGGTGGGGAAGATCTTCGCGAAGTTGGACCAGACGGTTTTCATGCCGTCGCTGCCGGCCTTGATGGTGCCGTCCTTCAGGAAGGCCTTCCAGAAGCGCACGGTGTTGACGTTGACGTTGGCGGGGGTGTCGTCGTTGTGGGGATCGGTGGGATCATAGACGAACTTGCCGTCCACGTCGGGATCGTAGCAGTAGTCGCCCTCCTGAGCGCGGTAGATTTCGATCTGGGAACGGGTGGTCTGGTCGCAGTAGACCTGCGCCAGCCAGCCCATCTGCTCGGCCCAGAAGGACTGGAAGTCGCCCGCTATGGCCAGGGGCTGATAGCCGGCCGCCTCGATCTTGGCGCACACGTCCACGAATTCGTCCCAGGTCTTGGGCGGCTCCACGCCGACCTCCTTGAAGATATCGACGTTGTAGAACCACAGCACCTGAACGCCGGTGATGGACACGCAGTCCCAGGAGCCGGAAACCATGTCGATGTTCTGCATATCGAACGCGATCTGATCGGCCCATTCGCCGTCGGAATACGCGCTCTCGTCAAAGGCGTAATCGTAGAAGTTGACGACCTTGTCGGTGCGGTCGCTGCCGGCCAGGTTGCCGTACACGATGTCGGCCTCGGGCAGGGCGCTGTCATAGCCCTGGAACGCGGCCTTGACCCAGTCGGCATAGCCGTCCTGCGGCTTCAGATCGACGACGACCTCGGCGTTGGGATGCTTGGCGGTGTAGGCGTCGCCCACGGCGCGCCAGGCTTCTTCAACGCCCTTGGCGGAGTAGAGACTGATCGTGATCTTGCCGGAGAAATCGTCCTCTTCAGCAAGCGCGGAGACACAGCCCAGCGCCATCAGCGCGGCCATGACCAGGCACAGGAAACGAACCAGAGACTTCTTCATTCCATCGTCCTCCTCAAAAAATAAGATACGCTCTTGCGGAAACGCGCCGCATTTCCACGTCTTTACATAGAATATCATACAAATAACGCTTTGTCAACCCAAATTCAAAATAAATGAAGTATCACGGCGGAAATGTGAACATAATCGGCCGGATAAGCCATTATTTTGAAAATAAAGCGCGCATACTGTAAACGCCTGATGTGGAAACGGGTGCAAAGAGCGCGGCACATTGTAAATAATATGAAACGGAAGGACGAATTATGAGACGGACGGGCGGCGGCGGACAAAAAGCGGACGCGCCGATTTGGCGGTTGACAAAAGCCGCGAAATGAGATATATTCACAGTGTTCCGGCGCGTTCTCAGTCCGGACAGAAAGCGAGGGATCTGTCATGCTGCGCATCCATCATCCGCCCGAGGGCGAAATGACCGTATCGGATTTTTCCGTCCGCGTAAACGGCGAGGAAACGTCGCCGTGGTTCTGCCGCGTTTCCGCCATGCCCTACAACACCGTCTGGCCGGGCCGCCAGCGCCCGCTGGAGCAGACCGAAATCGCGTCGTTTATCAGCTTTGAGATGGACGAACCGGCGCGGGTGTGCCTCGTCGCCGCGCGCGATTTTGAGCGGCTGGACGTGCGCCCGCTGCATCGGAACATTCATCCGTCGGTCAGCGGCCGCGTTATTGAGTTTACGATTTCCGAGTGCGGCCAGTATACCGTCGAGCTGGACGGCTGGCATGGGGCGCTGCACATATTCGCCAATCCCGTCAGCGATTTCGGCGTGGACAAGGGCGATCCAAACGTGCTCTATTTCGCGCCCGGCGTGCATGAAACCGGCGAAATCGAGCTTCAGGACAATCAGACGCTCTTTGTGGACGGCGGCGCGGTGATCTACGGCTCCGTGACGGCTTTTCATAAAAAGAACGTCCGCGTCGTGGGTTACGGCGTGATCGACGGCAGCCGTGAAGAGCGCACGAGCGACACGAAGCTCATCACCTCGGAATGGGATGATCCCGTCGATATGACGGACGAGGGGACGCTGCGCGCCTTCATCGCCGAACATAGCGTGCTGCGCGGCTGCGTGCATCTTTACTCCTGCCAGGATTGCGAGATTGCCGGTGTGATCGCCCGGGACAGCGCGACGTTCGCCTATATCGTTGCGAATTGCGATCGTGTGAACTGCGAGTGGTTCAAGACCATCGGGATGTGGCGCTACAACAGCGACGGCATCGATCTGTTCAACAGCCGCTATGTGCGCATTGCGCATGGCTTTCTGCGCGATTTTGACGACTGCATCGTCCTCAAGGGCATCAAGAGCTGGGATCGCGCCGATCTGCACCACATCCTCGTCACGGGCTGCACCGTCTGGTGCGACTGGGGCTCGGCGCTGGAAATCGGCGCGGAAACCTGCGCAGACAGCTATCACGACATTCTCTGGGAGGACTGCGACGTGATTCACGCCGCCCAGGTCTTTATGCGCATCCACAACAGCGACCGCGCGCACGTTTACGATGTGCTCTACAAAAATATCCGCTGCGAGTACAGCCGCTATGACATTGCGCCGGTCTATCAGCACGACATGAGCGCGCCGTTTGACAGCTTCCGCACCCACGGCGAGCCGCATCTGATCGATTCGCCGGTCTACGACGGCCCCTATTCCAATGACCACATACTCGGCCATACGAGCGACATCCGCTTTGAGGATATTGCCGTCTATGCGCCGGACGGCCTGAAAGCGCCGCTGTGTACGTTCGGCGGACCGAAGGAAGCGCATTGCAATAAGAACGTCGTCATCGACGGCGTTATGCTGAACGGCCGCCGCCTGAAGCCGGAGGAATTCGCCCTCGAAAAGAGCGCGCCCTGCGACGTGACGATCCGCTGACATATAAACAGGCCGCCGCGTCTCAATCGAAACGCGGCGGCCCGTCGCATCGCCGGTCAAACAAAATAAGGCCCTCAGCCGAGGGATGGGAAAAGCGCGCGATTGCGGTCTAGTGGATCTCGATCTCCTCCACGAGGAGCATGACAAGCGCCATGGCGAACAGAATAAGCGCAATCACCCTGAGCCGTTTGGCATGAGAAGATACGCCCTTGAATTCCTCCGTATGCCTGCACAGCCAGCGCCGGACGCCCAGCAGAATTCCGCCCGTGCCGGCGAATATCGCCGCGGCGGTCAGCTTTACGCCCCACACGCTGCCGGCCGACTGAAATCTCAACATTCCATAGCGCCCCAATTCCAGAAGGGCGAACCAGGCGATTATAACGGCGGCTCCCCTGAGAATCATGCTGCGTCGGTTCATTATGCCGTCCTCCTTATGCTTTCAGAGTGCGTTCAAAGGCTCGATTCAGCGCCGGTCGCCCCTCGGTTTTCATGACTTCGGGTCTTCGGGTTTCCTTTCGGCAATCTGCGGCAGGAGGGAGTCCCTTGTGTTTTGTAACGGACTCCGGAGTGCGTTTGAAAAATCCCTCAAATGGAAGCGCCTTTTTGGACGTCTCCCAGGCTGAAGGCCTTCGCTCCGGCACTGCCGCATCAGCGGGTCTTGTGGACAGATCGGAATCCTTCGGGATTCCGACCGCTTTGGCGCGTTTAGTATATCATGGCGGACGGCGGCTGCCAACATGAAGGGCGCTTTTCGAGGACGCGGCGCAGCGTGGTCAGGATTGCGCGACGCCGGTGATTGTCTTGGTCGGGCGCGCGTCCGCGCCGCCGATAGCGGACGAATCCGCAGGACGGGAGAACGCCGGGAACAGCATGAACAGCGTCGCTCCAAATTTATAATAAAAAGCCCGAACGATTTCTCGCTCGAGCTTCAGTGCGGGAAACAGGACTTGAACCTGCATGAACTAAACGTTCACTAGAACCTGAATCTAGCGCGTCTGCCAATTCCGCCATTCCCGCAAGTATGATGGGCAGGGGTGGATTCGAACCACCGAAGTCTGCGACGGCAGATTTACAGTCTGCTCCCTTTGGCCACTCGGGAACCTACCCATGCTTGCTTGT
>SFOF01000014.1 GCA_004552515.1 Clostridiales bacterium | reverse complement strand
GCCTCGACAATGGGGCTGATGAGCACCTCGATCAGTCCTGCGCCCATGGCGTAAAGCACCACAGCGATCAGGATACCGGTGAAGGGGTCGGGCAGCACTTCCGGCAGCACAGCCAACAGCGCCAGACCCACGGCGGACAGCACCTGCGAGCAGACCACGCAGGTACGGTAGCCGATCCTGTCTACGAACTTGGTGGCGGCAAAGTCGATCAGCAGCTGCGTCAGGAAGAACGCCATGGGGATCAGGGCGATCTTCTCCAGCGGGATGCCGTAAGTGTCCTTGAAGGTCAGGAACAGAAGCGGCGCAAAGTTGGCGGTGATGGCCTGGGTGATGAACCCCAGGTAGCAGGACAACAGGGTTTTACGGTATTTCGATTGGGCAGTCATGGATATTCCTTTCGGGGCAGCTTATTTGAGCCGTTCGTTGGCTCGGCTGGGCGCATATCCGTAATGCTTGCGGAATTGACGGCTGAAGTAATTCACCGAGTTGAAGCCGCAGGCATGGCTGATTTCCTGCAGGGTGCGGGTCGTATCATGCAGCATGCCATGCGCCTTTTGCAAACGGTGCTGGATCAGCGCATCCACCGGCGAACAGCCCATGCGCTTCTTCAGGTTCGCGTTCGCCTTGATGTGCGCAGAACGCATAGCTGATCGTCGCAAAGTGCGGAAGATTCTGCGACATCGTATACCCCAGAAACCAGCGATACGCCACGTTCACTTCCGCATCCCGCATTACTTTCTGTATCCGCACTTCGGGCAGACGCCGTTCTCATTGAGCGCAATGCCGCACAGCGGGCAGCGGTCGATCGACTTCGTGGACGGGTACTCCTCAGAGGCCGCGTTCACGCCGCTGGTGAAGGTGAGCTTGACGATGTTGAGCTTGTCCTTGAGGAGCTCGTACACGATCTTGATCATGCCTTCGACGGTCATGGTCTCCTTGGTCACGACGAGGCGGCATTCCGGATACGCGGTGGCGAGCTCCGTCTTGAACGCCTCGCCCTTCATCTTGTTGGTCGGCGCACCGCTGCGGATGCCCTGCTTCTCATATACGTCCAGGATCGCCGGCAGCAGCGGATCATCCTCGCGCAGGATCAACGCATGGTCAAAGTTCTTGAGCACGTCCCAGGCGGTCTTCTGAATCTCATTGCACGGGAAAACCATGTTGACGCCGGGCTCGATGGTATCCTCGACCTCGATGGTCAGAACACCGGTGTGCCCATGCAGATACTGGGCCTCGCCCTTGAAGTTCAGAAACCTGTGCGCGTACTGCAATTCAATCTTGGTGATGCTTCTCATTGTGCTTACCTCTTTCTTTCTATGATTTACGGGAGACGCCTGCGCCCGTATACGCATCTCACTCATGATCCGCCTGCGGCCTGTGCTGGCAGCCCGGGCAGATGCCATTGAACAGGATATCATGGCCGCTGATGGAAAAGCCATGCGCATCCTTGATCGCCTTTTCCAGATCGGCGATGTAATCCATTTCGATATCAAACAGGCGGCCGCAGCACAGGCATCGGGCATGGTAATGCTCGTGGCAGCGATGATCGTAGCGGTCCGCGCCGCCCGGCATAAGAATCTTGCGGATTACGCCCTCCTCCGCCAGCTGGTTCAGATTGCGATACACCGTTCCCTGGCTGACGCTTGGATGCTCTGAAGCAATCACATCATAGATTTCGGATGCAGTGGCATGGGACTTCAGGCGATTTACCGCCTCGTACACCATTGATCGCTGTATCGTGTTCCTGTGCTTCATCTGCGCTCGCCTTAATAGAAATTATTCTTAACTAGAATTATAAAGCAAATAAGACAGTATGTCAAGATCTGTTCGGAGCAAATCGTAAAAAAGACCTGACGGCAGACAGCGTGATGAATTGACGCACCGCGTCAAAGATGGTAAAATACCGGTGTTCTTGCGCGCCCCGGCCGGAGGATCAGACCGCACGCGCGCAGCGCAGATAACCAAAGGAGCCTGACCTGTGAAGAAGAGTGAAAAGCGGCGTCTGGCCGCAAGGCGGTCTGCCGCCCTCCGTTTCCCCGGCACCCTGTGCGGACGAGGGCGCCGTCATGGGTGTGGCCATGACGGCCGGAAAGCTGCTGCTGGAAAATGGCGCGGAGATCTTCCGCGTAGAGGAAACCATGGAGCGCATCAGCTGCGGATGTGAGGAGATGTTTATCGAAAAGTGAACTATAAAATCGCCGTGCTAGTTGAGGCACGGCATTTTATTATAAGATTATTTTCTGATCAAGTTGCTATAATAGCCGACAGCATGAAGAACTCCGTTCCCTGCACGGCTTGTCGCTACTGCACCGATCATTGCCCGATGGGTCTTGACATTCCGCTGATGATGGGCACCTGCAGCGAGCTGCGCTTCTCGCCGCTCATCAACATCGCCATGCGTTTGGAAGGTCTGCCTGCGGACAAGCAGCCCTCTGCCTGCATCGGCTGCGGAGCCTGCGTGCAGATGTGTCCGCAGAAGATCGATATCCCCGGCGTTATGGCTGAGCTCAATGAAACGCTGAGCAAGATCCCCAAGTGGGTCGACATCTGCAAACAGCGCGAGGGCTGCGGCTATACCGGCACGGTGCTCTGCGCGCCGCTGGAATTCGCGCTGATAACCGAAGGCGAGGACGCGCCCTTCTCGCTCACGCTCTGCCCGATATGCGGAGAATATGCCGACGGCGCGCGCTTTGCGCTGATTGAGGACGCCGCCGAGGCCGCGGCGGCGGAGGATACGCTGCCCGCCGGAGAGCTTGTGCTGCGCATGGGCGCGCTGGGGAACGGCCATGTCGTGATGAGCGTCGGCTTTGAATACGACGGACGGCTCGTTCAGCCCGAAGGACAGATCAGGCTCACCCTGTCCGCCGCGCCGCTCTAGGGACATACGCTCTCTCTGGTGAGCGCCGACGGCACGGAAACCGCGCTGACCGTCGAAACGGACGGCGAAAGCGCGTCCTTTGTCCTTGATTTCACGGATGTTGCCATTCCCGCAATGCTGATCCGGCTGCTCCCCACGGCGTAACGGCTGATTTTTCACGGATATTCTCTGACCGGCGGGCCTGCTCCTGCCGGTCTTTTTTTCGTCCGCGCGGCAGTTTCTCATTGCAAAATAACCGCGCTTTGTTTATAATCAAGGCATATCAACGGCAGACGCTCTGCCGCATAAAGGAGACTCGCCGCATGATCGAAAGCAAAATCGTTCGCTCGGGCGACCGCTTCGTCATAGAGATCGAGGGCAAGCGCATCGCGCCCATCGCCTACATGAGCTATCAGCCCGCCGTCGCCGACTATGCCCGCTTTACAGCCGCCGGCTTTCAGCTGCTCTTTGTGAGCATATACGCCAGCGACCGGGGCATCAATCCGCACAGCGGCCTGCGCCCGATGCGCCCCGGCTTCTGGAAGGGCGACGATCAGTTTGACTTTTCCTCTGTGGACGAGGACTTCCGCATCGCCGTCCAGGGGCGCGCGCCGGGCGAGGTCTACATCATCCCGCGCATCATGCTCGAGGTTCCGCCGTGGTGGGAGGAGGAATACCCCGAGGAGCTGTGCCGCGATTTCTCGGGCACGAGCATGCACCAGTCGTTTTCATCGGAAAAGTGGTTTGCCGATGCGGAGCGCGTCATGGCGCGCTTTCAGGACTGGCTGGCCGAATCGGGCTGGGACAGATACGTCGCGGGCTGGCATCTGGCCGCGGGCAGCACGCAGGAGTTTCTGCGCCCCGCCGCCCATGACAGCCAGTACATAGACTATTCCGAGCCGTCGAAGCGCTCCTATCGCCGCTGGCTTTCCGAGCGCTATGAGGGCGATATTCAGCGCCTGAACGCCGCATGGGGTGCGCAGTACGCCGCCTTTGAGGACGTCCAGCCCGCCACGCCCGCCGAGCGTCGCTATCAGACGGATACGCCCCGCGCGCGCGATTTCTATCGCTTCTATCATGTGGAAACCGCCATGGCCATTGTGCGGCTGTGCGAGGCCTGCAAGCGCGTGTGCGGCGGACGGCAGATCGTCGGCGCGTTTTACGGCTACACGGCCAGCGCCATCGACGTGGGACATCACGCCGCGGACGTTGTGCTCGCCTCGCCGGCGGTCGATTTCCTCGCCAGTCCCTTCTGCTATAACGACGCGCGGCCTCTGGGCGGCGATCTCTCGCTGCCCGGCGCGGTGGATTCGACGCTGCTGCACGGCAAGATCTGGTTCATGGAGGCCGACATCCGCACCTGCCGCTCTCAGCAGATATACGACTGCACGCCCTTCGTCAATCCGAACGCAAAGCTCAAGCTGCATAATCGCGTCTGGGAAGGCCCCAAGACCATCGAAGGCTCGCTTGCCAAGATGACGCAGGCCTTCGGGCGCGTGCTGACCGGCGGCCTGGCGATGTGGTGGTTCGATATGTGGGGCGGCTGGTACCGCGATCAGGCATTCATGGACTTTATCGTCAAGGCCAAGGCCATTTACGACCGCGCGGCGCTCTCCGGGCAGAGCCGCCAGACGGCGCAGTTCGCCGTGTTTGCCGACGGCGATTCCGGCCCGTTCCTGACCGAATTCCTGCTCAAAATGAGCCGTATGGGCCTGCCGTGGCACGTCTTCGTGAGCGAGGACATACCGCTGGTCAATCCGGACGATTACCGCGTGGGCTGCTTCCTTTCCGAAAAGTCATGGAACGCCGCCAAAGCGCGCTGGACGGGCGAAAACCGTTCTCTGATCCTGGCCGGCTGGGGCGAAACCGATGAAGTGCGCGTGCGCCTTGAAAACGGCGCGGCGATCTATTCCGGAATCGGCCGCGAGCCGGACACGGCGCTGCTGCGCGAGGCGGCGAACGTCGCGGGCGCGCACATCTACGCCTATACGGACGACATCGTCTATGCCGATGCGCGCTATGTGTGCATCCACGCAGCATCCTCCGGCCAGAAGCGCATTTATCTGCCGCATATGGGCCGCCTGCGCGACGCGCTGACCGGCCGCGAATACGAGCGATACGACCACTTTACCGACTTCATGATGGAGAAGGGCGAGACGCTGCTCTTCGAAATTTTGCCGGTCTGAAGTCGAAAACCCTGATTTGCGTTCCATCAAGCCGGTGAACATTCGCCCTGGGGATTCAGAGCTGCCCCTGAAAATCGCAGGCTCTTCTCGGAAAGCCGGGAGAAAGCAAGGATTGCGCCGCTAAACACGCGTTTTCCTTCTTTGCCCTCTCCTTCATGGCGAAGCCGTGTCAGACTGTCAAAAAACTTCGGAGAGCTCGCAATGGTCGAACCCTCTCAAATTTTCAACCGTACCCAGCAGCGTGTATGATGCGGGCTGGACGCCATTTTGCGGCGAAAAAGCCCCTTTTCAGAGCAAAGCTGGAGAGAGCGGCATTCGGCAGGAAGCTTGCATCCCCGTTCACCAGCTTGTTAAGACCTTTTTGACAAGCCATGCAACCCGCTGCCGCTGTGGGCCTGCACTCCCTCCAAGATTCCGTGAAGAACCAAACCGCAGCGGCTGACCCTGCAAAGCAAGCGCCGCGCTTCCCGCTGCAAAGACGGAAAACGCGGCGCTTTTTTCACTTATTCACAGATCTTTTGGCACGCGGCCGCGCCGGTCAACGCGCGTCATCGAACCGCGCGCGAGACGATTTCATCCTGAATTTCATCGCACAGCGTCACGAACACGGCGCTGTAGCCGCACACGCGCACGCATACGTCGCGATGCTCATCCGGCGCTTTCCGCGCTTCGACGAGCAGGTCGCGGTCGATCAGATTGAACTGAAGCGACGAGCCGCCCGCGGCGATAAACGACGCAATCAACGCCGCAATGAGCGGCTGGGCGCGGTCGGCGGGCAGCTGCGGCAGCGTGATCTCGGCGCAGAAGGAATCGGCATAATCGGTAAAGTCGATCGCCTTCACGGCGCGAAGGATGTCGGTGGGCGTGCTCTCGATGAATTCGCTGGGCGAGCAGCCGCGCGACAGCGGCGTAAAGGCGCGCCGGCCGTCCGGCGTGGCGATGGTCTTATGTCCCAGCGGCCTGAATATATCATGCGCGTAGAACGCGGGCAGATAGTCGCCGCCTCGGCCGTTCTTGTAGAGCATGCCGCGCTCATCTCGATAGAGCGCCGCGACGTCCTTCAGCACGCGCGCGCCGAACGCGTCGACGTCATCGTTTCCCGCGCCGTATTTGGGAATGCGCTGGGCGATGAAGCGCCGCTCGGCCTCGTGTCCCTCAAAGTCGGATCGGCACAGCGCCATGAGCGCCTTGAGCGTCATATCGCGCCGCTCGTACACCAGCGTTTTGATTGTATTGAGCGAATCGATCAGCGTCGCCGGAGCCAGCAGCGAAATTGCGGTCGAGGCGTACTTTGTGCCGCCCGCCGTCGCGTCCCGGACCGATTCAAGGCAGCCGGTCATTGTCGCAGACAGCAGCGGCAGCGGGTCGTATTTGCACCACAGCCGCTCGTATTTGTTCTTGAGCGCCATAATGCGCAGTATAAAGCGTTTGATCGTCTCGAGCGCGTCGATGTAGAAGGCCTCGAACGTCTCCGCGCCGCTCGTCTCCATGGCGTCCAGCAGCAGCCGCGGAAGGTTGATCCATGTGTCGGCGCGCGTGCAGACCTCGGTGTTCTGAAGCGTAATCTCATGGCAGCCGCCGCCCACATAGGTGCGCGCATCCTCAATCGACTGGCCGCATTTCACGCGCGCGGCGATGATCGCATCGTCGTTCTGCATGACCAGCACGGGAATGCGCGCCGCCTGCACCGCGGCGATCTGCTCGAAATACGCCTTCGGATGCGCCCGCGACACGCGGCAGTTGATCTTTGTGTTGACGTATCGTCCCTCGAGCACTGCTTCGAGCAGCGCGCGCGTCACGCCGTTATAGCAGGGCGTTCCGTCCAGATGGCAGCCGCCGATTTCGATGGTGGTGGACGTTTCGAAAAAGCCGCGCCTCACCTCAAAGCGCGTGTCGGTGTATGTCAGCAGCATATGAAGCAGCGCCTTCGCGTCCTCGTGCGTCATGCTTCCGGCGGCGATATCCGCGGTGTAATACGGCTCCAGCAACCGGTCGAGATGGCCGAATATGCTCACGCCGATGCCCTCGAGCGAGCCGATCGCCTCGCGGCAGAACACAATCGACGCGAGCGCCTCATAAAATGTACGGGGGCTCTTTGCGGGCACGCGCCCGGCGGCTTCAGCGACGCGCAGATAGTGAGCGCGCGTTTCGTCCGCATCCGCTTCGGCCGCCAGACGGCGCGCCTCGTCCGCAAACCGCGCTGCCAGACGCATGAGCGCGCGCATGGACGCAATCGATCCGCGCAGAAAGGCGCGGCTTTCCGCGTCCTCCGCCCTTTCAAGCGCGGCCTCCGCCCGGGCGGCCAGCCCCTCGAAGCCGACTGAAAGTATATTATCATAGCCCAGAGAATAGTGATCAAAGCTCACCGGATTGTTCCATGCGTGCAGGCGGCCCTCCTCGCGATCCGTTTCCGTTTCCCGCGCATAGGGATTGAGCCACAGATCGGCGGTTTTCTCGTGCAGAAAGCTGCCGACATGCGATTGCAGGCCGCCCCATGTGTGCCGCGCGCGTCCCGACGAAATTTCAAAGAAGAACGGCGAATGTTCAAAGACGTGAACCGGCGCGTGATCGCACAGATAAGCGATGTTGCGCGCCTTCAGCTCATAGGAGGACATGTCGCCGCGCCCGGCGTAAATGCGCTCGAATTCAGTCAGCAGCTTGTCTGTACAGGGATCATAGGTCGAATAATACGCGTCGAATTCTTCGGAGGCTCTTTGGATGGCATTCATAATTACTTTTCCTTTCGTCAGAGCGCTCTGCGCGCCCCTCACCCTATAAGATAGCATATCGCCCCTGCCAGGTTCGATATTTCTGCCGTCATTGATTGGCAAACGCCGCGCTTCGTCACACCGCCCGCACGGTCAGATCGGCGAGCTTTTTATCCTGCAAAACGCGCGCCATGCCCTTGAACGTACACATTCCCGGCGTTTCGGGGCGATGGCAGGGCAAGCCGCACCGTTCGTCCAGCACGGCATCCAGCCCGGAGAGCAGCGCGCCGCCGCCGGTCAGGATCAGCCCGCCCTTCAGAAGATCGGCCGACAGCTCCTCGGGCGCGTCCCCGATCAGGCCGTTGATCAGCAGCGTCAGCGCGTCCACCAGCGGATCGACCGCCCGCTTGATCTGCACGGCGCTGATCTCCCGCTCGCCCGGAAAGCCGGTCTTCATGTCCAGCCCGACCGCCGTGGCCGTGACCTCGCGGGCAGGCAGCGCGCTTCCCAGCACCAGCTTCAGCTCCTCCGCCGCCTGAAAGCCGATCCTCAGCCCCGTCTCGGCGCGCACGAGCTGCACAATGTCCTCGTTCATGCGGTCAAAGCCGTAGCTCAGTCCCTTCGCCAGCACGACGCGCCCCCGCGCGACCAGCGACGCGCTCATGCGGCCCGCGCCCGCGTCCAGCACCGCGCGCCCCTCGGGCCTTGATACGTCCAGCCCCGCGCCGGCCGCCGCCGCGACCGCTTCCTCCAGAAAGCCGCACGTCCCCGCGCCCAGCTCGCGTGCCGTGTCGATCAGCATTTCCCGTTCCCCCGGCGCGAGCCGGCCTCCGTCCAGAAAGACCACCGACGGGCGATTCACCTTCGCGCCGCCCACAAACGGCTCCAGCAGCCGCGTCAGCCACTGCGCCGTCAACCGCGCGTCGGCGATCGAGCCGTGCTCGAGCGGCCTGCTGAGCGTTACGCCCGGCGGCGTGCGCCCCAGCATCTGGCGCGCCTCGTCCCCGATGGCGATCAGCGCACCCTTCCGCGCGGCTCCCCAGGACGGCGCGGCGAAGGCCAGCCCCTTTTCGCGCGTGGCCATGCGCACAGCCGTCTCTCCCAATTCAATTCCAATATCCCAAAGCATGAAAAATCCTCCATGATCCCTGTAAAGTGAAGTTAAGCGGCGCGTTTTCCGCGATATTCACTGATCTGTGAAGCTGAACCTCTCGTTTTGAATTATAGCACATTTCCCGCCGCCGCGAAAGAGCGCTCTTGTTCTTCCGCGCGCGGCATGATATAATAGGGGACAGAATGGCTCTTTGAGCCTTTTTGACATTGCGAAAGAGAGGCTTTCATCGCTATGAATCGGACGATCAACGATTTCTGCGCCGAGAAAAGCGCCTATGCGCCGCGCAAAAACACCGACACGTTCTTTCCCCTGCCGGCCGGCAGCAACGTCTTTACCGGCGCGCTGATGGATTCCATCCGCTATATTGAAAAAATCCAGCTGCTCGACGCCGATCTGTGGAAGCTGTTCGTCAATCAGTTCCGCCAGGGCAGCGTGGACGATTCCGACCGCGGCTGGCGCTGCGAATACTGGGGCAAGATGATGCGCGGCGGCTGCTTCACCTATCAGACCACGCGCGATGCGGCGCTGTATCAGGCGCTCGAGGCCACCGTGCGCGATATGCTCACCGCGCAGGACGCGCTTGGCCGCTTCTCCACCTACTCGCCCGAGAAGGAATTCGACGGCTGGGACATCTGGGGCCGCAAGTACATCCTGCTGGGGATGCAGTATTTCCTCGAAATCTGCCCGGACGAAACGCTCAAGGCCGACATTCTCGCCGCGCTGCGCCGCCATGCCGACTACATGATCGAAAAGCTCGGCCCCGCCGATGAGGGCAAGCTCGAGATCAACGAGGCCACCAGCCACTGGCACGGCCTGAACTCCAGCTCCGTGCTGGAGCCGTTTGTGCGGCTGTATAACCTGACCGGCGAGCCGAAATATCTGGACTTCGCCGCCTATATCGTCGAGCGCGGCGGCACCTCGATCGCCAATATCTTCGAGATGGCCTATGAGGACAGGCTCGATCCCTATCAGTATCCCGTCACCAAGGCCTACGAGATGATGAGCTGCTTCGAGGGCCTGCTCGAATACTACCGCGTCACCGGCATCGAAAAGTGGAGGGACGCCGTGGTGCGCTTCGCCCGCCGCGTCTACGCCTCCGACATCACGGTGATCGGCTGTGCGGGCTGCACGCACGAGCTGTTCGATCATTCCGCCGTGCGCCAGCTGGACGTAACCGAAAAGGGCATCATGCAGGAAACCTGCGTCACCGTCACCTGGATGAAGCTGTGCTATCAGGTGCTCTGCCTGACCGGCGAGGCCGCCTTCGCCGACCACATGGAGCAGTCGATCTACAACGCCCTGATCGGCTCGATCAACACCGACGGCGTGACGATCAACGGCGGCCTGCCCTTCGACAGCTATTCGCCGCTGCTGCCCGGCCTGCGCGGCCGCAAGATGGGCGGCTACAAGGTCATGGAAAACGGCACGTTCTACGGCTGCTGCGCCTGCATCGGCGCGGCGGGACTCGGCCTGATCGGAATGTCCTCCGTCTCCGCGGCGAAGGACGGTCTGTATGTCAATCTCTTCCTGAACGGCACTGTGAAGGCCTTCACGCCCGCCGATCAGCCGCTCACGATCAAGACCGCCACCGCCTATCCCGTGGGCGGCACCGTCCGCATGACCCTCGGCCTGAACGCCCCCGAGCGCTTCACGCTGGGCGTGCGCATTCCCGCATGGAGCGAAAAGACCGCGCTGTCTGTAAACGGCGAGCCGGTTTCCGTCAAGCCCGGCGACTATGCGCGCCTGGATCGCGAATGGAATAACGGCGACACGGTGCTCCTGACGCTGGATCTGCGCGTCATGCCCGTCCGCCCCGAGGATTACGGCGTCGATTCGAAGGACGCGCCGTTCATCGCGCTGCGCCGCGGCCCGATCGTGCTGGCCCGCGACGCGCGCACCGGCGATTTCGTCGATCGCGCCGTCTCGCCCGTGTTCAACGAGGACGGCTCCGTGCGCGCCGTCTCCCGCGCCGAAACGCCGTTTAAGTGCGTCGTCGCGCAGGATATCGCCCTGACCGACGGCTCCGTGCTGCCCATGGTCGATTACGCCTCCGCCGGCAAGACCTGGACGGACGAATCGCGCATGGCCGCCTGGTTCGCGGTAAAGTAAACGCGCCCGCCAAAACAGCCTGTGGACAAGCGTCGTCCGCAGGCTGTTTTTTGCGCATCCACGCGTCCGCTTTCAGCCGCCCTTTATCGGACTGTGCGCGCCGATAAGCCGGAGGAGCGCGCTCCCTTTTCCAGAGCCGCCCGATCAATGCGTCAAGCGTCCAATTGCGCCTTTGAACGTTTCGAGCTTTCGCGGCCTGAGCGCGCGCTTTCATCCTTGAGAGAGGGAGCGAGGCGCCGTCAACTCATCCTCCCCGGATACGCGTTCCGGCTCGTGTGTTTCGAAACTTTTTTCCGAAAATCCAGCATCGGGCGCACGCTTCCCCAGCGTGCTTTTTTGCCAGAAGTATTCCATCCGGCCACTCGCCTTTTGCATTGGCTCATAAAAAGTCCCGCTGCGCTTATTTACACCAGCCTTTCAAAGTCCCAGCTACGCGCCGAATTGGCGCTCCAATTCCAGCGCGCAATTCGCATCATCCCGCCCCCGACATCATGCGCCGACAGTCGGAGGGCCTTTCCGTTCCTTGCCGCGCTCGCGCGATACGCTCTGAACGCCGTTCGCGGTTTCGGATTGCACGTGCGTTTCGCCGCATTAACATCGCCCCTTTGAAGCCTGATATCGCCGCTGAAATCTCCCCGTAACGGCACGCCAACCGCCCCATACAAATATCCTCCGCCCGATCGCGCTGAATCGCGTTCTCCGGCGGAGGATGCTTTTTTTTCATTTTATCGAGGCTGCTTCCAAAAACACCTGTGAATAACTACTTTCCCACGCAGAACTGCTCGAACACCGCGTCGATGACCGCCTCGCCCGCGTCCTCGCCGGTGATTTCGCCCAGCGCGTTTCGCGCCTCCCAAAGATCGATCGAGGCCATATCCAGCGGCGCGCCGTCCTCGATAGAGGCCGCCGCCCGCTCGAGCGCCCCGGCCGCCCGCTTTGCGCAGGCGATGGCGCGCGGGCCGGTCATCACAGTCTCGCCCAGCTCGGCCACGCCCGCCCGCTCGCGGATCATCCGGCGCAGCTCGTCGATCCCCTCGCCGGTGCGCGCCGAAACGCATATGTCCGCGTCGTCCGCATCGCCGCCGCCGGTCAGATCAGACTTGTTGCGCACGATGATGAAACGCCCGTCCGCTTCAGATAGCAGCGCCCTGTCCTCGCCGGTCAGCGGCTGGGAGCCGTCCAGCACGACCAGCACCACGTCGGCGCTTCTCTGCGCCGCGCGCGCCCGCTCCACGCCGATCTTCTCGACGCTGTCCTCGGTGTCGCGCTGCCCCGCTGTATCGCTCAGGTCAATGCGCGCGCCGTCGATGGTTATCGTTTCGGTCAGCACATCGCGCGTCGTGCCCGGACGATCGGTCACGATGGCGCGGTCGCTGCCGGTCAGCGCGTTGAGCAGCGACGATTTGCCCACGTTGGGGCGACCGGCCAGAACCACGCTCAGCCCCTCACGAACGATTCTGGCGGCCTTTTCATCCGAGCCTGCTCTCAGTCGCTCCGCGATCTCCAGCGCCTCTGAGGCCACTTTACGGGCCGCTGCCGGCTCGTCAATCTCGTCGGGGAAGTCGTTCGAGGCCTCAATGAGCGCCAGAAGGTCGTTGAGCCGCTTTCGGCAGCCGCCGACGAAGCGCGACACGCCGCCCTCCAGCTCGCGCACCGACGCGCGCAGCGCCGCCTCGCCGCCCGCCGAAACGACGCGCATGACCGCCTCGGCCTGGCTTAAATCGATGCGCCCGTTCATGAAGGCGCGCTTTGTAAATTCGCCCGGCCCCGCCGGAGACGCGCCCAGCGCCAGCACGCGCTCAAGCGCCTTCTTCGCCGCCGCGCCGCCCCCGTGGCATTGGATTTCGGCGACGTCCTCGCGCGTGTAGCTTCTGGGGGCGCGCATGAGCACGGCCATGACCTCGTCCAGCTTCTCGCCGTTCTCGTCGATCAGCCATCCGAAATACATCCTGTGCGATTCGAGCGTCCCGACGCGCGCGGCCGGCCTGAAGGCCCCCAAAAGGATGGATTCCGCGCCGTCGCCGCTCACGCGCACAATGGCCACGCCGCCCTCTCCGCGCGCTGTGGCGATCGCCGCAATGGGCGCGCTCATACGTTGCGCAGCGGCAGGATCATGTAGGTATACGCGCCGCCCTCGACCGGCGTCACCACGCACGGGCTGACCGCCGAATTGAAGCGCATGAGGAAGGAATCGTCCTCGATGGCCTTGAGCGCGTCGGTGACGTATTTTACGTTAAAGGCGATTTCAAGCGGCTCGCCCTCGGTTTCCACCTGAACCTCCTCGTAGGCATCGCCCATTTCGGAATTGGCGGTGATCACCAGCAGACTGGGGCTGATGGTCATCTTGATCATGTTGGTCTTGCTCTCGCGGGCCATGAGTGAGGCGCGCTCCACGCACAGCGCCATCTGCTCCTTGTCCAGCACGTGGACGGTGGTCTGTGCCGAGGCCGGAATGATGCGGCGATACTGGATGTATTCGCCCTCCAGAAGCGACGCGTAGACCCGGACGCTCTTGAGCTCGACCAGCAGCTGATTGCTGCCGAAAATGAGCGTCGCCTCGTCCTCGCCCGAAATGATCTTGGACAGTTCCTGCAAGAGCTTTCCGGGAATGACGGCGTTCAGCGGGGGAATGTTCGGCTCTATCGCAGATACGCGAACCGCCAGACGGAAGCCGTCGCAGCCGACCATGCGCACCTCGCCGCCGCCGATCTCGAGCAGGCAGCCGGTAAGGATCTTTCGGCTCTCGTCAGCCGAAACGGCGAAGAGCGTTTCCTGAATCATATCGCGCAGCAGCTCCTGGGGCAGATGAACGCGATGCGTCTCGTCGATCTGCGGCAGCTGGGGGAAGAGATCGGCCGGCTTGCCCGCCATGGTGGTGCGCGAGCCGCAGCACTTGAGGGTGGCGATCATGTTGACGGTCACAGTCATTTGCAGCTCGCCGCTGGGCAGCTTGCGCACGACGTCGCCAAAAAGACGGCCGGGCATGACGATGCGGCCCTCTTCAGCCACTTCGGCGGACACGGAAACAGAAATGGTCATGGCGCCGTCCGAGCAGGTCAGGCTGATGCCGCTCTCGGTCGTTTCAATAAGAATACCCTCCAAAATGGGCATGGTGCTGCGCGCGGACAGCGCGTGCGTCGCGATGGACAGCGCGTTGACCAGCTCCGTGGTGTTGACGGACAGTTTCATGGTGGATTGGCCTCCTCATGGTGTGTTGTAAGAATTATTTTTAAGAGTAAGAGTCGTATTAGTGCTGTGGAAACTGTGGATAAGTGAGAAAAAAGTCTTTATCCACAAGGGTTTTGGCGCGGCGCGCGCGGTGGGAAAGCTGTGAATAAGCTGGTTTGGGCGGGGGAAGAACGGTGGAAAGCGCTGTGGACGATTATTTTTTAAGCGCCTGAATCGCTGATCGGATGGCGTCGTCCGTTTCGGCCAGCTCGGCGATTTTGTCGCAGGCGTGCATGACCGTCGTGTGATCGCGCCCGCCGTAGAGATCGCCGATGCGCGTCGTGGACAGGCGGGTCTGCTCGCGCGTTAAGTACATGGCCACCTGCCGCGCCGTGGCGATTTCGCGATTGCGCCGCTGGGAGAGCAGATCGGCCTCGGTGACGTTGAAATACGCGGCGACCGCCTTCATGATGCCCTCGGGCGTGACGGCGCGCGCTTCGTTGGAGGGCATGATGCTCTCGAGCGCTTCCTGCGCCATATCCAGCGTGATCGAGCCGCCGGAGAGCTGCGCCATGGCGTTGACGCGGGTGAGCGAGCCTTCCAGCTCGCGGATGTTGGACTCGGTTTTTTCGGCGATATAGTGAAGCACGCTGTCGGAAATGACGATGTGCTCCAGCTCGGCCTTTTTGCGCAGGATCGCGATGCGGGTTTCGTAATCGGGCTTCTGAATATCGGCGATCAGGCCCCATTCGAAGCGGGAGCGCAGCCGTTCCTCCAGCGTCGGGATCTCCTTGGGAGGCCGGTCGGAGGAAATGATGATCTGCTTGCCGTTATCGCGCAGCTCGTTAAATGTATGGAAGAATTCCTCCTGAGTAGCGGTCTTGCCGGCGATGAACTGAATGTCGTCCACCATCAGCACGTCCACGGTGCGCAGCCGGTCGCGCAGCTCCTGATTGGTTTTCTGTGCGATGGCGGTGATCAGCTGGTTGGTGAAATTTTCGGACGTGATGTAGAGCAGCCGCGCGCTCGGATTGTTCTGATGAATATAGTGGCCGATGGCGTGCATGAGGTGCGTCTTGCCCAGCCCCACGCCGCCGTAGAGAAACAGTGGATTGTAGGCGTCGGCCGGCAGCTCCGCTACGGCCAGCGAGGCCGCGTGCGCAAACCGGTTGGACGCGCCCACGACGAACGTGTCGAAGGTATACTTCGGGTTGAGCATCGAGGCGATGAGCAGATCATTCTCGCTTTTGGGTTCGTCGCGCTTCTGGGCGGCCGAAAAGATGGGATTTTCGCCCTTTGCGACAAAATCCACCTGATATTTGTGGCCATAGCTGATCATGACGGCGTTCTCGATCAGGGAACGATAGCGCGAGCGCATGGTCGTGAGGATAAAGCCCTGCTCCAGCTCGAAATACATATGGCTGTCCCCGACAATGATCGGCACCAGCGGCTTGAACCAGGTTTCATACTGGATGTCGTTGACCTCCTGCCTGATCAGCTGAAGCGCGTTCTCCCATTGTGTTGTGCTCATGCGTATCCTCCAAAAAACTGAAAGCGGCTTGTCTCAACCGCCGCGCAGTACAATATATTGGGCCAAAACCCGACTTATCCACAGGGTTATCCACATCATGTGGACAACGGGGATTCGGCCTGTGCATATTTCACATCGAATCGCTTATAGATCATATCAGAAAACGCGGATTGAATCAAGCGGAAAGCGAGTAAATTCGGCGCCCTTCGGCCGAAAATCTTTCGGCTGATCAGCCCCAAAATAAGAGTTAATATCATATTAAACGCTACCTATTTTTATATAACTGAATTTTGAGGGGAAAAACGACGAATATTTAAGCCGAAACTCAAACTGTGGATAAGCGGTTGAAAGCCGGGGGACGGCCTGTTGACAGGCTGTGGAAATCTGTGGAAAAGCCGCGAAAAATGCGCCGCGAGCGGGCGGAAATTCGACGAAATCAGGGCGCGGCTGAATTTTTCTGCGCGGGGAAACGCGAAACTTGAGCTTTCGGCTGGACAGCGTTTCTGCTATAATGGCCTCAGAGGGCGCCCTGGCAGCGCCGAAAGCGCATGAAACAGCCTTATGAAGCAGCCTTTTTCAGGAGGAAACAGCCATGAAGCGAGCAACTGTCTCTGTGGAAACTCTCGTTCTGCCCACCTATCCCGATCCGGCGAAGGAGGAAATGCCCCTCTTTGCCGAATGTCGCGATCATCAGCGCACGACGGGACGACCCTATCCCAACAAGGCGACGCTGGCCGTCGATCGGACGCACCGTGAGGAGAAGGCCTACACGGCGGTGCGGCTGGAGAACGACTGGCTGGAGGTGATCGTTCTGCCCGAAATCGGCGGCAAGATCTTTTCGGCGCGCGACAAGACGACCGGCTACGACTTTTTTTACCGCCAGCATGTGATCAAGCCCGGCCTGATCGGGGCGTTCGGCTCGTGGACGTCCGGCGGCGTGGAGTTCAACTGGCCGTTCCATCACCGCGCCTCCGCCTTCCTGCCCTGCGATTACGAAATTGAGGAATGTGCGGACGGCAGCGCCGTCTGCTGGCTGTCCGAGCACGAGCCGACCGACCGCATGAAGGGCATGGTCGGCGTGGCGCTGCGGCCGGACGCGTCCTATCTGGAGACGCGCGTGCGGCTGTGCAACCGCACCGAAAGCACGAAGTCCTTCCTCTGGTGGGAAAACGCCGCCGTGCCCGTGAACGAGAGCTATCAGATCTTCTTTCCGAAGGATGTGACATACGTCAGCTTTCACTATCTCGATTCGCGGATTTCCTATCCGATCGCGGGGGACGCGTCCTACAACGGCATCGATATGCGGCAGGCGCGCGACATTTCGCTGCATAAAAATTCACGCGACGCGACCTCCTACTTTGCCTGCGCCTCGAAATACGACTTTTTCGGCGGCTACGATCACGGCAGGGCGTGCGGCGTGGTGCACATCGCGGATCATCACATCGCGCCTGGCAAGAAGATGTTCACCTGGGGCTATAAGCAGCTGGCCGAAACCTGGGAGCGCACGCTCACCGACTCGGACGGCCAGTACGCCGAGCTGATGGCGGGGGCCTATACCGACAATCAGCCGAACTTCTCCTGGCTGGAGCCATACGAGACGAAGGAGTTTTCTCAGTTCTGGTATCCCATTTCGAGGATTGGCACGCCCGATTTTGCCAGCCTGCGCGGCGCGATCGCCCTGCGCGAGCGCGAAATCGCGATCGAGACGACCGAGACGTTCGGCGCGGCGCGTGTGACGGTGACCGCGGACGGCGAGACGATCCTCTCCCGCGAGGTTGTGCTGGAGGCGGCGAATCCCGTGACGATCCCCTGGACGAGGCCGGACGCGCGCGTGCAGATCGCCGTTTCGGCGGGCGGAAAAAACCTCATCTCCTATGCGGAGGAAAGGCCCGACAACCTCAAAAAACCGCCCGTCAAGGACGCGATGCAGCCGGCCGCCGAGATCCAGTCTGCGGATGAATTGTACATGGCGGGGCTGCACGTCTGGCAGTATCGCGCGCCGGCGGTCATGCCGGACGCCTACTGGCTGGAGGGGCTTCGCCGCGATCCGCAGCACGCCGGCTGTCTGCTGGGTATGGCGGGCTATTGCTACAGGATGGCGCGCTTTGAAGAGGCCGAGGATTATGCGCGGCGCGCCGTCGAGCGGCTGACGCTGTTCAACGCCCGTATTCCCTCGGGCGACGCGTATTATCAGCTCGGCCTGATCCACGAGGCCGAGGGCAGGCCGGACGAGGCGTATGATTATTATCGGCAGGCGGCCTGGGTGGGCTCGAGCGTCTCGAAGGCCATGACCCGCGCGGCGTGTCTGGCGCTTTCCCGCGGCGATGCGGAAGCGGCCGCCGATCACGCCCGTCAGGCGCTCACGCACGATACGCGCAATCCGCTCGCGCCGGTGGTTCTGGCGCTTGCGCAGCTGGAACTGGGCGACGAAGCCGCCGCGAACGCCGTTATCGGAGCGGGGCTTGAGAGCGATCGATTCAATATGCTTCTGCGCTTCCTCTCCGGCCTGGATCGGGCGCGCTTCTTTGCCGAAATGCGCGCGGAGCCTGCGCAGACTGTGCTCGATATGGCGTTTGATCTTCTGGGCATGGGGCAATATGCGCTGACCGAAGCGCTGCTGGCCGATTTCGGCGCGCATTGCGGCCATACGGTCATGACGGCGCTCACGCTGGGCTATGTCCGCCATCTTCAGGGGCGGGACGCGGGCGACGCGTTCGAAATCGCCGCCGATGCGCCGCTGGGCGACACCTATCCTGTGCGCGCGGGGGAAATCAATGTGCTCTCTTATGCGCTTGACCGCGGCTTTAAGCGCGCCGCGTTCCTGCTCGGCTGCGAATATTACGACAAGCGGCAGTATGCGCGCGCCACGGCGCTGTTTGAGCGCGCGCTTCGGGACGAGCCGGACAACTACATGGTCTATCGTTCGCTGGCGGTGGCGTATTATTCGCACATGAACCGCCGCGGCGAGGCGCTGCCGCTCATGCGCAGGGCGCTCGCGATGAGCAATTCGGAGCAGCTGCTCTACGAGACGGCCGTTCTCATGGATCAGCTGGGCGCAGCGCCGGAGGAAAAGCTCGATCTGCTTTTGCCGCGTCTGCCGGCGATGCGGCGGGACGATCTGTTCGTCGAGGCGGCCAAAGCCTACAATCAGGCGCGCCGCCCGGAGAAGGCGCGCGAGGTGCTGATGAATCATGTGTTCACGGCCTGCGAGGGCGGCGAACACGCCATCGCCGATCAGTATATGTTCTCCTTCTTCCAGGAGGGCGCGCGGCTGGAAAGGGCGGGGGATTACGAAGCGGCGCTTGAAAGCTATACGCAGGCGCTGACGCTGCCCGCGTCGCTGGGCGCGGGGATATGGAACCGCACGAAATACGTGCCCTACCGCTATCGCATCGCCGGCTGTCTGGATAAGCTGGGAAGGCGCGCGGAAGCGGAGGAGATCTGGCGCGAAATACTGCGGATCGATATCGACTTCTTCAGCAATATGTACTTGCCCGAGCTGCCCTATTATCAGGCGCTGGCGGCGGAGAAAATCGGCCTTCAGCAGCGCGCGTGGAACCTCATGGGCGAGGCCAGGCGGAGCTGGACGCGCGAGCTGAAGCGCACGGACAGCGGATTTTTCAGCACCACGCCGTTCTTTATCTCCTTCGTGCAGAGCGCCGCCGAGCTGCGGGAGGCGCAGTATGATTATCTGCTCGGCCTGGTCAGTCTCTATGAGGGCGACGGGGAACGGGCGGCGAAGCTGTTTGAAAAATCCTGCCGGATCAACGCCGATCATCTCTTCTGCCAATATTACAGGGACGCGCTGGCGGGCGGGGATTGCTGAAAAAGGAGAATGATTTTATGATTTTGGAACTGGCGGCTGGAAAATGGCGCGCGGACGTTGCGCCCGAGAGGGGCGGCAACATCGTCGGTCTGCGCTTTGACGGCCAGAACGTGCTCGCGCCGATTCGGCCGGACAACGCCGATCCCTATCTGATCGGCAGTCCGCTGCTGCTTCCGGCCAACCGCACGGCGGGCGGGAGATTCCGCTTTGAAGGGCGTCTCTGGCGGCTGCCTGTCAACGAGCCGAAGAGCGGCTCGCACGTTCACGGCCTGCTGCATACGGCGGCGTTTTCTGCTGCGGAGAGAAGCGATGCGTCGGTACGGCTGATTTATGAAAATCACGGAGAAATCTATCCGTTTCCGTTTCGGATGGAAGTGGTCTATGCGCTCTCGGAAAGCGGCCTTGCGGCGCGCTATGCGCTGACCAACCTCTTGGACGGGGCCATGCCGTATTCGTTCGGACTGCACACGACGTTCGTCGAGCCGGCGCGCTTCTCCGTGCCGCTGGGGATGCAGCAGGAGCGGGATGATAAAAACCTGCCCACGGGGCGCTATCTGCCGCTCAATGAGACGGAAGAGGCGTATGCGCGGGGCGCGGATTCCCGCGGGCGCGTCGTTTCCGGCTATTATACCGCCGCCGGAGATACGGCGCGCATCGGCGAATATCGCTATCGCGCCGAGGGCTTTGATCACTGGATCCTCTATAATGCCCGCGGCAAGGGAGGCGTGTTGTGCGTCGAGCCGCAGAGGGGCTGCGTGGACGCGCTGAACAGGCCGGACTGCCCGGTTCTGGCGGGGCATGAGACGGCGCATTTTGGGACGGATCTTTCGCGCGCGGAATAGCGCATGACAAAAGCGCCCGCCGTTCGATTTTCGTTTCGAACGGCGGGCGTTATGTATGAGCATTTATGGATGCAGGGCGAATTATTGCACTCCGTAAAAAATCCCCTTTTTGAACGAGCAATAAATCGGCAATCCCGAAGCGAAGTTCAAAAGGCCGCCGATAACGATCCACACAGGCGCGGGCGAAGCGCCCGTATATATCACGATTTGCAATATGCCGATAACGGCCCCCGCCAGTCCGGCACAGGCCGTCATTCCAAAGCTGAGATTTTCTGGCGTCCTGTGGCGATTTCCTTTTCGTGTATTTTGTGCAGATAAATAATATGGGCGATGCCGAACAGGACGGCGGCCAACGCGGCGAGAGTCGCATAGTCCGGCGCGTGATGAAAGCCGTTTCGGCGAAAATAAATGACGCCTGCGACAAGGTGGATGATCCAGCCCATATCGCTCAGCAGCCCCAGGACCAGAAACGGAATGTCCGGCATCATGGCGGTATAGCGAACGCCCTGCTTTCCTTCCCGCTGGAGCTGTTCGATATGGGTTTCCGTGGCTTTTCTTTTTTCGTGCAGGATTTCCTTTATCGGATTCATGGACGATCAAGAACCTCCAATTCGTTTTTTTTCGTTGTATCACAGTCCTCAGCGAATTTCAATGTCATGAAGACGCTTTTAATGTTGCCCGACATGTAAAATGCGAAAAAACGGCTTGATTTTTGCGTTTTGAGCGGCCCGAAGCCGCAGATGCTTAGGTTTGCGGCTCTCAGGCATGAAAATGTTCACGGAGATACTATCCGGCTTTACTTAAGAGCTTTTTATAAATCAAATCAATTCCCAGCGCGCCGAGCGGAGCGGTTATCAGTATACCGAGCACGGCGACCGAAATGACAATGCTTCCGCATGAAAGCCCCATGGCGAGCGGCACGGAACCGATCGCCGCCTGTACGGTCGCTTTCGGAAGATACGCGATGACGCAGAAAAGCCGTTCCCTTATGTTCAGCGGCGTTCCGATCAGGCAGAGCGCCACGCCGGCGGCCCGGAACGCCAGCGCGATGAATATCATTGCGACGGCGGCGATTCCGGCGCTCAACGTATAGCGAATGTCCACTGCCGCGCCGAGGATAATAATCGTGCCGCGCCGAGGATAATAATCGTCTTTACGCTGTTGCGTATCAGATGGCCGCGGGTATACGCCCTTTCAAAGAGCAGCGACAGCCCGAATCCGAACGCCGCGCCGATCACAACGCCGAGCAGAATCGAAACCGGGATGCTGGCAAAGTCGAGCAGCCTTGCATTCCCGCCCTGCGCCATATCGGCGAAGGTGGTAAACAGCACGATGACAAAGATATCGTCGCAGGACGCGCCCGCCATGATGAGATGGGGGATGCGCTTTTCTGTTCCCCGTTTTTCTTCCATCAGCCGCAGCATACGGGGGACGACGACGGCGGGCGAAACGGCGCCGAGCACCGCGCCCATCACGGCGGCTTCGATGCGGGAAACGCCCAGAAGCAGAGGCGCGCACAGCACATACCCGAGAATCTCAAAGCTCGCCGGCACAAACGACATCAGCACCGCCGGCCGCCCCACTTTTTTGAGGTCGGATAAATCGAGCGACACTCCGGCTCTGATCAGGATGATAATCAGCGCCATTTTTCGCAGCTCCGCGAAGATCCCGAGGATCTGCGGATCGAGCAGATCGAGAACAAACGGGCCGAGCAGAATACCGGCGACGATCATGCCGACGATCCGCGGCAGGCGTATCTTTTCGCAGATCGCCGCAAGCGACAGGGATGTTCGCATAAAATCCTCCTTAAACGCAGAAAAGCCGACGCCCTCTGCACAAAAAATGCAGAAGTCATCAGCTTGTCAACAGCGGTTCCGGCATACGCCGCGGGAGAACTTCATTCCCTTATCTGCGATCATATCGCCGGTTTTCAAAAAAGTCAAGAGGTTCGTGACGTAATAACTGTCCGCGGCTGGAGGGTGAAAGGGGGATTTCCGCGCCGGCTTGAAAAGTGCCTTATTCGGCCTTGCAAACGCTCGCGAGACTGGGAACCGTATCCCATCGCAGCGCTGCCGCTGGGCGATTGAGGCTGAACAGTCCCCTGTTTTAAGCGCTGTTTTGGGACGCGCGGGCGCGGCCTATTCCTCGAGCGCCGCGCCATCGGGCAGATATTTGCGCGCCAGGCGAAGCAGCTCCGTCCGGCTTTCCGCGCCGCTTATGCCGATCATCTTGCGCAGACGGTATTTGACCGTGCTGACGTTGATAAAACAGCGCTCGGCGACGTCCTCGTAGGCCTCGCCCAGGAGCGCGCGGCGCAGGATCTGCCGGTCGAGCGCGTCGCAGGCGTTTAAGAGTCGCTCTACGCAGAGCATTTCGCGCAGCTCGCCGTCCTCATAGAATGCGTCGGTCTTTGGGGGCGCGCTCTGCTGGGCGGCGGGCGCGGGCAACGGCGCGGCGCGCTTGGGGGAGAGCGGATCGACGTCCCAGCGGATGAACATCTCCACGCGGGAGAGGCAGGGGTTCCGCTTCAGCGTGTCGAGCAGCGCCACGGCCGCCCGTCCGTATTCGGCGAAGTTGCCGCGCACGGAGATAATGTGATCGGCGTAAAAATCGGTGAGCCGCGTTTCGGCGCAGCCGATGATGGAGAGCCGCTCGAGCGCGCCGGGATCGCAGGCAGAGAGACGGCGCACCAGAGAGATCGCCGCGAAATCGTTGGCGCAGATCGCCGCGTCGTAGGCGTGCGCCTGAGGACGGAATGCGCTGAAGCAGTTTTCCAGCGAGCCGTCGTTGAAGAATATGTCCTCTTCCCGCGCGCCGGCGGTTTGGAGAAAATAAGCGCGCCGGCAGACGTCGCCGATCGAGCGCGGATTGACGCCGTAGAGCGCGACGCGGCTGCGTCCGGATGCGCGTAGCCTGTCCACGGTGTCCTTCATGCTGCCCTCCATGTCGGAGCAGACCATCGAGCAGCCGACCGTCAGCTCGTCGCGCGCGCGGCCGTTGAGCAGGATCGGATAGACGCCCGCCCGCTCGGCCGCCCCGAGTCCCTCGGCGATGAAGGCGCTGCCCGAGCCGACCAGAAACACGAAATCGTCCGCCGTTCCTTCTGCCAGCTCGTTAAGAGACGAAATCATGCGGAAGGACAGGCGCTTGAGCTTCAGCTCGGACACAAGGCTCGAAACGATATGAGCGCACCAGACGCTTCTGGCGTAATCCGGCTGTTCAAAAATCAGGATCATGGCTGCTTCTCCCATCTGAAAAAAAACGGCTTGTTGCTTTTTTTGTCATTATA
>SFOF01000157.1 GCA_004552515.1 Clostridiales bacterium | reverse complement strand
CGGCCGTCATTCCGCAAATATCACTCAAATGTTCGCCGGACGGGCGGCGGCAGTGCGCAAAAACGTTCAAAATATCCCGTCAAAGATTAAGTGTATGCGTCAAATGCTCAAAACGCCTTGCAATAATCCGAAAATGGCGATATAATGAAACATAAAATGTTTTAGCTATGCTCGGAGGCATCTGATATATGAGCGGACGCAGACCCACCGGCCGGTTCTTTATTCTGCTGATGCTGCTCGTGACCGTGCTGGTTTTCGCCGTCGTTCAGGCCGTTCGGCCGGGCGAGGCGCGCTATGCCGTCGTGGAGAGCGGCTCGAGCAACGACACGCGGCAGGTTCAGGCGGTTATCATGCGCGACGAGGCCGTGGTGACGATGGAAAGCGGCAGCACCGTCAGCTATCTGGCCTCGGAGGGGCAGAGCGTGTCGGCGGGCGACGAGATTGCTTATGTCTATTCGGCTGGCTATTCCGTCAGGCAGCTCCAGGAGCTGGAAACCATCCGCGCCAACATCCGCGCCTACCATCTGACGATCCTGGGCACGATCATCGACACGCGGCTGGACATTCTCGAGGACAACGTACAATATCTCGCGCTTCAGCTCAAGGAGCTGATCAACAAAAAGACCAACGGCAATCTGCTCAATCTGAGCGCACAGCTGACGCAGGCCATGGAAAGCCGGCAGACCTATCTCAGCCAGAACCAGCGCGAGGACTCCAAGCTGACCTCGCTCTATGAATCCGAAAGCAAGAAGGAAACGCAGATCCTGTCCTGGCAGTCGGTGCAGACCGCCGACCGCGACGGCGTTGTGAGCTTCTATCTGGACGGCTATGAGAGCTTCCTGACGCCAGATAATATGGCCAACATCACCGTAGAGGATTTGAAGGGCGTGCTTCAGGGTCGGAGCGTGGACGCGGGCGGCTCGCGCCTGACCACGAACATCTACCGGCTGGTGAATACCGACGAATGGTACGCTTATATTCTCACCGACGACGCGGCCTTTAATCCGGTTACGGGGCAAAATTTCTGGTTCCAGATGACCGGCTTTGAGGACGTCGTCTATCAGGCCACCGTGGTGTCCAGCGTCAAATCCGGCAGCACCGTCGCGACGCTTCTGCGCTTTACCGATCCCATGGGGCCGCTGCTCAATCAGCGCGGCGGCAAGGCGGCCATCAGCACTGAAATGACCGGCCTCAGGGTGCCCGCGGGCGCGATCTATACCGAAAACGGCCAGACGGGCGTTTATGTCTACGACGGCGCGGGCGGCACGTTTATTCCCGTGATCGTGCTGTCCAATACGTCTGACGGCGTGCTCATCAGCACGGAATACACCTCGGCGCTCTATGTGGGCTGCTATGTGAAAGTGAAGTAGGACGGGAGGAACTCTCCGTTATGGAACAAGAGGATTTTGAGACGCGATATAGCCTCTGGCGCGAGCGGCTCGGCGAGGCCTCGGGAAGATGGGGCGGCGTGGAGATATGCGCCGTCACAAAAACCGTGGACGCGTCGGTCGTCAATCATGCGCTGGAGTGCGGCGTCGATCTGATCGGCGAAAACCGCGTTCAGGAGCTGCGCGACAAAGCACCCCTGCTGACGCGGCCCTGCCGGAAGCATATCATCGGTCAGCTGCAAACCAACAAGGTCAAATACCTGATCGGCCTGGCCGATATGATTCAGTCGGTCGATCGCGTGAATCTGGCGGAGGAAATCAGCCGCCAGGCGGAGAAAAAGGGCGTCGTCATGCCGGTGCTCGTGCAGGTGGGCATCGCGAAGGAACCGCAGAAGGGCGGCGTTTATGAGGAAGAACTGGTTGATTTTCTGACGCGCGCGTCCGCTCTGCCCGGCCTGTCCGTGCGGGGGCTGATGGCCGTCATGCCCAAGGCGGACGATCCCGAGGATGTGCGGCCCTATTTCAGGCGGATGCGCGTCTGGTTCGACAGGCTGCGCGATCATCCTGTGGGGCAGGCGCGCATGGAAATCCTGTCCATGGGCATGAGCCACGATTGCCTGATCGCGGCGCAGGAGGGCGCGACGATGGTGCGCATCGGCTCGGCGCTCTTCGGCGAGCGGCCGCATAGATAGCTTTTGACGCGCAGGGGCGCATATATAATAAGTAAAAAAGAGGGCGGATCGGGGCGCTTTGTTCATGCGTTCGCCGATGTTTTAAGGAGGATACTTTCAAAATGGCTTCCAAGCAGAAAACGAGGGGCTTCGGCAGATTTCTGGATCTGATCGGACTGGTGGACAACGAGCGCGACGACGAGACGGAGCAGACCGGCGCGGCAAATCGGCGCAGTGCGCGTCGTTCGACCGCGCGCGATGAATTCGACGAGTTCAGCGAGTATGAAGAGCAGCCGCAGCCCCGTTCGCGCGCCGCGTCGTCTCAGAGCGGCGGACGCAGCCGCACGCGCGTGAATCTCGAGGACGATTCCGACGAGTTTAGCGACGAGAGCTGGACGAACTCGCGCCGCTCGACCGCGCAGAAGAGCGCGTCTTCCTATCAGCAGCAGCGTTCGGGCGCGAGCCGTTCGAGCGGCTATACGCCCGGCTCCTATCGCACGCAGAACAGCGCCTCGGGCAGCGCGCAGCGGACGAACGCGCGGACAAGCGCCGGCAGCTATGGCAGCCGCTATGCCTCCGAGGGCGAAAAACGCCGCTCCGCCGGCGATTACGAGTCCTACTATGCGCGCTCGTCCGGCGCTTCGGAGCGCTATTCCTCTTCCTATGAGGAGGGCGCGCGTTCCTCGGGCGACGCCGGCCGCCAGCAGACGGTGGTCTGTACGCTCCATTCAATCGAGGAATGCAAGAACGTCATCCTCGCGCTGGTTGACAAAAAGACGATCCTGCTCAATCTCGATCGGCTGGATCCCGCGCAGGCTCAGCGCGCCGTGGACACGATGTGCGGCGCGACCTATGCCATCGGCGCGACGCTCACCCGCGCGTCCGAGCGGGCGTGGCTGCTCACCCCCAGCACCGTCGAGGTCACCAGTACCGATTCCAACAGATATTAAGCGCTGTGCGCAGGGAAAGGATGTGACGGCATGGCCTATGATGTCATTTCTCAGATTCAGATAGGCGTCAACATTTTCCTGAATATTGTTTCCGCGCTGCTGGGCATCTACTGCCTGATGACCTGGTTCGTGCGGCCGGGCAGTTCGATGTACGCGTTCATGCAGAAGATGGTCGGGCCGATTGTCGCGCCATTTCGGCCGCTGGCGCTCAGGCTCATGGAGCATGGGCTGATGCTGGATATTTCCGTGCTGCTGGCGATCTTCGGCGTGCGGATTGTCAGTCGGCTGGTCAACGTGCTCTTTGCCTATCTTTATCGCATTGTGTGACGATGGATACGCAGCAGGATGAGAAGCGCTTAAACGAGCTGGCTCTGCGCGCGGCAAGGCGGGGCGATACGGCGTTTACGCACTTTCTCGATCTCAATCAGATTCAGCTGGCGCGCATGGCGGCGGGGCGGCAGGCCGTACAGGTAGTCTTTTGCGGCGGCTATGAAAACGCCGAGCGCTGCATGGCGGCCTTTTATGCCGACGAAGCGCCGCAGGATGAGGACTGGCCGATACAGATCATTCGCATTTCGTGGCGCGCACAGTTCGGCTCGCCCACGCACCGGGATCTGCTCGGCGCGCTGATGGCGCTGGGCTTTGAGCGCGAGAAGATCGGCGATATCGCGCTGGACAGAGAGCAGGCCTATCTCTTTGCCGAAAGCGATATGGCGGACTACATCGCTTCGTCGCTGACGGGCGCCGGGCGCGTGACGCTCAGATGCGAGAAGGTCGATTCGGCGGACGATCTGCCCGAGCCGGAGGGGCGCGAGATCCGCGCGGTCGTGTCCTCGCTCAGGCTGGACGCGGTGCTTGCGGCGGCCTTTTCACTGAGCCGTGCGGAAGCGGCGCGCCTGATCAATCAGGGCAGGGCGCTCGTCAATCAGGCCGAGACGCTGCGCGTCGATTATACCGTGCCGGAGCACGCGCTTTTGTCGCTGCGGGGCACGGGACGCGTCCGGCTCGACGAGATCGCAGGCGAAACGAAGAAGGGACGCATCGCGCTCAGGCTCTTTGTCTACGGCGGTGGAAAATAAAGTTATTTTCAGGCGCAGGCAGGAATTTCGAGCGCCGTGTCGAATAATAGACAACAACTGTACCCCAACAAAGCGGAAAGGATGATTACCATGGCGATTACCGTTAAAGATATTCATGAAAAGGAATTTTCCAAGCAGGTTCGCGGCTACAGCATCGACGAGGTTGACGATTTCCTCGACGAGCTGGCCGAGCAGATGGAGGTCATGATTAAGGAGAACCGCGAGGCGCTGGCTGAAGCCGAAGCCGCCAAGGCCGAGCTCGCTCAGATCAAGGCTGAAAAGGCCGCCTCTCCTGCCACCGTGGCCGCGCCCGTCGTTGTGGCCGAGGAGCCGAAGAGCATTGTCGCCGTTGCGCCCGCGCAGCCCGTTCAGCAGAGCGCCGCGATCGACGAGCCGCAGTACTTCAAGAATCTCGAAACCACGCTGCGCGAGACGCTCATCAGCGCCCAGCGCCTGGCCGACGAGACGGTCGCCGACGCGCGCAAGAAGGCCAACGCCATGATCGCCAGCGCCGAGGAGCAGGCCGCCAATGTCACCGCCGCCGCCAAGGCCGAGGTTGAAACTCATAAGTCCGAGGCGGAAGAGCTGAAGAAGGCCGCCGAGGATTATCGCGCGCGCTTCCTGCGCCTGCTCGAGGATCAGGCTCATATCCTGAAGGCCGACGACAGCCTGTTTGCCAAGTAAGCTCTGTTTATCGATAAGCCTCGCCGCGCGCGGGGCTTATTTTCATAGGGAAGGGGCAAATGCGCAATTTTTGTCAGTCGTTTGATCGTTGCGCGGCGCGCCGTTCCGTGGTAAAATATGAGCGCGGCGATGAGAAGCGCGCGCCTTTTAATGCTGAATAGCCCTGCCCTGTTCTGGAAAAACTGACGGCGACTGACAATATCGCCGTTTATTGGAAGGAGCAGGCATGGAAAACAGATTGGAGACGCTGATCCGGCGGCTGATTCATGCGCTGGAGCGCGCCAATATCGAGGAATATATGCGGTATTCGGCCTCCTGGCGGCGGCAGCTGCTGGTCAATTTCATGGGCGGACTGGCGCGCGGGTTCGGCATGGCGGTCGGCTTTACCATACTGGGCGCGCTCATGGTCATGCTGCTGAGCCGCCTGGTCGAGCTGAATATTCCCATCATCGGGAACGCGCTGGCGCAGATCACGCGCATTGTGCTCGAAAGACTGTGACAATCCTTCGGAGAAACGATTATGAATAAATTTTCCAAGCGACTCGGGATCAGCGCCGCCGCTCTGCTGGCCGTGCTGGCCGCCGACCGCGTGACGAAAAGGCTGGCCGTCTCGGTGCTTTCGGGCGGAGCGAAAGTATTTATCCCCGGCGTGTTGGGCTGGCGCTATGCCGAAAACACCGGCGCGGCGTTCAGCGCGCTGTCCGGCTCGGGGCTGCTGCTGATTCTTCTTACGGCGGCGCTCATCATCGCGGCGATCGTGTGGTATCTG
>SFOF01000156.1 GCA_004552515.1 Clostridiales bacterium | reverse complement strand
CGGGATACTTGCTGTCCAGATAATCGCGCGCACAGCGATCCACATCGCGGCACACAACGCCCGGCCCCACCATGTCCAGCGACATGAGCTGAGCCTTCAGCACCGTGTCGTAAATGACGTGCAGCTCGTCGCTGATCTTGCCAAACGCCACCGTGCGGGTCATGTCCGCGCAGTAGCCGCCGTAGGTCGCGCCGAAATCGAGCGTCAAAAGCTCGCCCTCCTGCACGACGTGATCGCCCGGAATGGCGTGCGGCAGGGAGCCGTTCACGCCCGCGCAGGCGATGGTGTCAAACGCCAGGCCGTCGCCGCCCAGCCTGAGCATGGTGTAGTCCAGCTCGAGCTGAATTTCCTTCTCGGTCATGCCGGCCTTCATGACGCCCAGCATCTTGTCAAACGCCGCGCACGAAATGGCGCACGCCTTGGCGATCAGCTCGATTTCACCCTCGTCCTTGATCAGACGCAGCTCCTCGGTTTCGCCATGGGCGGCGGTCAGCTCGATGCCGGAGAGCTTTTCCTTCATCCGGCGATAGCTCTCGACCGTCATGTCGTCCTCTTCGACGGCCAGCTTCTCAGCGCCCTGCGCCTTCAAAAGCGCCAGCAGCTCGGAGAGCATCGGATGCTGCGCGTCATAGCGCACCACGCGGATCCCCGGCGCCTGCCGTCCGGCCTGCTCGACATAGCGGAAGTCGGTCAGGATCACCGTTTCGACCGCGCTCACCAGCAGACATCCCTCGCCGGTATAGCCGGTCAGATAACGCATATTATTCGGTTTCTGAATCAGCACATGAGTCATATCCGCGCGCTTCATGAGCGCCAGCAGCTTCTCAATGCGATTGGTCATAATCATACGCCTCCACGATTCAAAAACATATATAATAGTTTATCACATCCGGCGCAGAATTTCCACTTCTATTTTGCGTCGCACATTATTTTTTAGAAAAAGACGTGATAATTCCTTGGTTTGGCGCGGTTTTTCGGCGCTCAGATCGGGCAATCGGGCTGTTTCAGTCGGGCCGTTTCTCCATTTTCCATCAAAGAGCCATGGGCGGCTCGCTCCCTTTGCCGCTTTCGCAGGTATCGCCGCTCTCCGTCTTCTCGCGCGGCTCCCCCCCGCCGGCACGCGAAAAGCGGCAGCCCATGCGACTGCCGCTTTTCGTACAAAGCATATTATTTACCAAAGGGAACGCGCGCCGCATAGCTGGTGTGCAGCAGCTCGTGCGCCAGATGGGAGTTCGGCTCGCCCAGGAACTCTTTGTAGAGCGCCTTGATCTGGGGATTGTTGTGGGACTGGCGCAGCGTCTGCCGCTCGTCCTCGCTGTAGAGCGCCTGCGCCCGCTTGGCCTTATAGGTGTCCATGATGTCCGGCTCCTCGTCGGGCAGGAAGCACTCGCGGACGTACGGCTGGCCGCCGCCGTTGATGCAGCCGCCGGGGCAGCCCATGATCTCGATGAAGTGATACTTGCTCTTTCCGGCGCGGATGTCGTCCAGCAGCACCCTGGCGTTCTTCATGCCGTGCGCCACGGCGACATTGAGCGTCATGCCGTTCAGATCGAAGCTGGCTTCCTTGACGCCTTCAAAGCCGCGCACTTCCTCGAACTTCACGCCCTCGTGCTCCTTGCCGGTCAGCACAAAGGCTGCGGTGCGCAGAGCGGCTTCCATAACGCCGCCGGTCACGCCGAATATGACGCCCGCGCCGGTGTAATCGCCCATGATATCGCGGTCGAAATCTTCGTCAGGCAGACGCGTGAACTGAATGCCGCTTCTCTTGATCAGACGCCCCAGCTCGCGGGTGGTCAGCACAGCGTCCACGTCCTTCAGGCCGCGGGTGACCAGCTGCTCGCGCTCTTTTTCAAATTTCTTGGCGGTGCAGGGCATGATCGAGACGACGAACATATCCTCGGGATCCACGCCGATCTTCTCGGCATAGAAGTGCTTGAGGATCGCGCCCTGCATCTCGTGCGGGGACTTGCAGCTGGAGAGATGGCCCAGGCAGTCTCCATAGTAGTATTCGGCGTAGTTGATCCAGCCGGGCGAGCAGGAGGTGATCATCGGCAGCTCGCCGCCGTTCTTGATGCGTCCCAGCAGCTCGGTGGCCTCTTCCATGATGGTGAGGTCGGCGCCGTAATCGGTGTCGAACACCTTCTTGAAGCCCAGACGGCGCAGCGCGGCGACCATTTTGCCGGTCACGGGCGTGCCGATCTTCATGCCAAATTCCTCGCCCAGAGCGGCGCGGACGGCGGGCGCGGTCTGCACGACGACATACTTGCCGGCGCGGAAGGCGTCGTCCACCTTGGAGATTTCGCTCTTCTCCATCAGCGCGCCGGTCGGGCAGACGCTGACGCACTGGCCGCACATGATGCAGGGAGAATCGACGAAGGAACGATTCTCGGCCGGGCCGACGATCGTCCTGAAGCCGCGATTTTCAAAGCCCAGTATGCCGTTGCCGTGCGCATTGGCGCAGCGGGCGACGCAGCGGCCGCACAGCACGCACTTCGACGTATCGCGCACGATAGAGGGCGACAGGTCGTCGTAGGTCACGGGGGTCTGGCTGCCCTCGAACATATCCTCGCGCGCGCCGGTCAGACGGGCGACGTGGAGCAGCTCGCACTTTTCGTTTTTGTCGCACTGCTGGCACTTCATGGAGTGGTTGCTCAGCAAGAGCTCCACGGAAGCGCGGCGCGCGGCGGTGGCCTTGGGCGAGGAAATGGTGATCTCCATGCCCTCGTTTACGGGATAGACGCAAGACGCGACCAGGCCGCGCGCGCCGGTGGCCTCGACCAGGCAGACGCGGCAGGAACCGCGGTTGCACTCGCCGTGATTGAACGCGCAGAGGGAGGGAATTTCATAGCCGCACGCTCTGGCCGCTTCGAGAATGGTCATTCCCGCCTCAACCTCATAGGGAATCCCTTCGATTTTTATATTCACATTCGCCATGTTTATTCTCCCCTCACTTCTTCTCGATGGCGCCGAACTTACAGGAGGAAATGCAGGCTCCGCACTTGATGCACTTTTCCTGATCGATGACGAACGGAACCTCGCGAACCTTGCCGGTGATCGCGCCGACCGGGCACTGGCGCGCGCACAGCGAGCACTTCTTGCACTTGTCGGGATTGATCTCGTACTTCATCAGCTTCTTGCAGACGTGCGCCGGGCAGTTCTTGTCGATAATGTGCGCCTTGTATTCGTCGCGGAAGGAAGCGAGCGTGGACAGAACCGGGTTGGCCGCGGTCTGGCCCAGCGCACACAGCGAGCCGGCCTTGATGGTGGCGGCCAGCTCCTCAAGCTGCTTGAGATCCTCCATGTCGGCCTTGCCGGTGGTGATCTTGGTCAGATACTCGAGCATGCGCTTGGTGCCGATGCGGCAGGGGGAACACTTGCCGCAGGATTCGTCGCAGATGAACTCCATATAGAACTTCGCGACATCGACCATGCAGTTGTCCTCGTCCATGACGATCGCGCCGCCGGAACCCATCATCGAGCCCTTGGCCACGAGGTTGTCAAAGTCGATGGGCGTGTCCAGATCCTTCGCGGTCAGGCAGCCGCCGGAGGGGCCGCCAGTCTGGATGGCCTTGAATTCCTTATCGCCGGGAATGCCGCCGCCGATGTCGTAGATCAGCTCGCGCAGCGTGGTGCCCATGGGCACCTCAACCAGGCCGACGTTGTTGATCTTGCCGCCCAGCGCGAACACCTTCGTGCCCTTGGACCTCTCGGTGCCGTAGCGGGCAAACTCGTCCTTGCCCTTGCGCATGATGTAGGGCACGCAGGCCAGCGTCTCGACGTTGTTGACGATGGTCGGGCAGTCCCACAGGCCCTTGACGGCCGGGAACGGCGGGCGGGGACGCGGCATACCGCGCTGGCCCTGAATGGAATTGAGCAGAGCGGTTTCCTCGCCGCAGACGAACGCGCCCGCGCCCAGGCGGATGTGCGCGCGGAAGGAGAAATCCGTGCCCAGAATGTTGTCGCCCAGAAGGCCGATTTCCTCAGCCTGACGGATGGCGATCTTCAGGCGGTTGACCGCGATGGGATACTCGGCGCGGACGTAGAAATAGCCGTTCTGCGCGCCGATGGCGTATCCGGCGATGATCATGCCCTCGATGACGGCCAGCGGGTTGCCCTCAAGGATGGAGCGATCCATGAACGCGCCGGGATCGCCCTCGTCGCCGTTGCAGACCACATACTTCTCGCCGTCGGGCTGCGCGTAGGCGAACTGCCACTTGCGGCCGGTCGGGAAGCCGCCGCCGCCGCGTCCGCGCAGGCCGGAATCAAGGATTTCCTTGATCACGTCGGCGCGATCCATCTTGAGCGCCTTGGCCAGGCCCTGAAAAGCGCCGTCGCCCAGCGCCTCGTTGATGTCCTCAGGGTTGATCGAGCCGCAGCCATGCAGCGCGATGCGAACCTGCTTTTTGTAGAAGGTGATGTCGTCCTGCTTGGCGACCTTCTGCTCGGTCGCGGGATCGACATACAAAAGATGCTCGACGACCTCGCCGCCGATGATGTCCTTTTCGATGATCTCTTCAACGTCGTCCAGATGCACCATGCGATAGAGCGTATCCTCGGGATAGATCTTGACGAACGGTCCCTGCGAGCAGAAGCCGAAGCAGCCGACCTGATTGACGGTCACCTTGTCGGAAAGGCCCTTTTCCTCAATGATTTTGCTGAATTTCTCGCGGATCTCGGCGGAATTGGAGGACAGGCAGCCGGTGCCGCCGCACAGCACGATGGCGCGCTTGCCGCCCTCGCCCCTGAACTTGCCGGCCAGGCGGGCGGAACAGGACTCCTGAATCGCGGAGAGCTCTTCAAAGCTTTTAATCATGATTACATACCTCCCTGCTGGCGAAGCTCCTCAATAATGCCGGGAACCGCGCTGACCTGAACCTTGGGATAGACCTTTCCATTGATCGACACGGCGGGCGCAATGCCGCACGCGCCGATGCAGCGCAGCGCGTCGATGGTGAACAGGCCGTCCTCGGTGCTCTCGCCGGGCTTGATGCCCAGAATTTCGCTGAATTTGTCGATAACTTTCTGGGCGCCCTTGACATAGCAGGCGGTGCCCAGGCAGCAGCCGATGATGTATTTTCCCTTCGGCTGGAGGGAGAAGAACGAATAGAAGGTCACCACGCCGTAGATTTCCGCGACGCTGATGCCGGTTTTCTGGGAGACGAGCTCCTGCACTTCCAGCGGAATATAACCGTATTCCTTCTGGATATCGCTCAGAATCATCATCAGGGGAGTTGTTTCCTCGGCATAGCGATCGCAGATCTCAACGATTTTTGCCGCCGCCGCTTCACTCAAATGAGCCATGATAGTCCTCCTCAACATTTATTCACGCCCGTGACTGTGCGACGCGTTTCCACGTCTATATCGTGAAGTATATACCAGTCATATTCAGTTTGTCAAGTTTAACCTTAAAATTCTTCAAAATTCGCGGTTTTCGCAGCGAACGCCGCCCCGATTAACAATTGCATCACATGAATTAACGCGTTTCATTTTTAAGCGCCGCCCACGCCCGTTTTCGCGCATTATGAACGTTCGCACGCCGTAAA
>SFOF01000155.1 GCA_004552515.1 Clostridiales bacterium | reverse complement strand
TATTTCTAGTTTCTATAATATAACACATCCGATAGGCTAATGCAAGAGGAAATTGCGCTTTAAAGCGACTTTTTGTGCTAAAATTGCAGTTGTATGTCAATTTCATTTCCTATTGTGTGCCGTACCATGTCGTGCAGCACACGTCCGAACATAGTACGCAAAAAACAGACCTAAGTCTGTTTCATTCAGTACAAACCAGAGTCTGTTTTGCTAAAATATGGATTTTTCGTCATGCGCGCGTCTCGTAATACTGCGCCTGAGCCGTCCAGAGCGTGCGATACTTCCCCTTCGCGTCGCCGAGGAGCGTCTCGTGCGAGCCGTTCTGCGCGATCGCGCCATGATCGAACACGGCGATCCTGTCGCAGAAGCGGCAGGAGGCCAGCCGGTGGCTGATGTAGACGGCGGTGCGGTCGCCGGAAATGGCGTTGAAGTTCGAGTAGACCTCGTATTCTGAGACGGGATCGAGCGCGGCGGTCGGCTCATCGAGCAGTATAAACGGCGCGTCCTTGTAGAGCGCGCGCGCCAGAGCAATCTTCTGCGCCTCGCCGCCGGACAGCTCAAAGCCGCTGCGATCGCAGTCCCTATAAAGGAAGGAATCCAGTCCCTCCGGCAGCATGTCCAGCCGGTCGCCGAAGTTCGCCTTGCGAAGGCAGTCCCGGGCGCGCGCCGCGTCGAACGTCCTGTTCGAGGCCACGACCTGCCCCAGCCTGAACGAAAACAGCTTGAAATCCTGAAAGACCACTGAAAACAGCGACATATACTCGTCGTAATCGTATTTTCGGATGTCCACGCCGTTTAAGCGAATCTCGCCCTCCGTGGGGTCGTACAGGCGGCAGAGCAGCTTGATGAACGTGGTCTTGCCGCTGCCGTTTTCGCCCACCACGGCCAGCTTTTCGCCCACCTTGAACGCGAGGTTCACATGCCGGAGCGCATAGGCATCGTTGCCGGGATACTTGAACGACACGTCGCGGAACTCAATGTTATAGTCGTTGTCGTCGCGCTTTTCGACGGTCAGCGTGCCCTGATACATATCGTTGGGGATGTCGAAATAGGAAAAATAGCGCTTCATGTAATGGTCGTTCTCCATGGCGCGGCGCGCGCTCACCGAGAGCGATTCGAGCGCGGAGAGCATCATCATCAGGCACGCGACATACTGCGCAATGCCGCCCACGCTCACGCCGCCCGCCAGCGCGCCCAGAATCAGCGCGGCATAGGCCGTAAACTGCATGGCGTGCCGCAGTACCGTCACGGGAACGCCGAACAGCGCCCTCTGCCGCTCAAAGACGGCGTTCAGCCGATCCATCGCCATATCCTCCGCCAGAAGGCCGCCCGCCACCAGCTCTTCCATGCCGTAGAGCCGTATATCCTGCCCCGAGGCATACTCGCTGATGTAATCACCGTACTTTCTGCCCATCAGATTGGCATGGACGCAATTCTTCATGAAGCGTTCGCGGCTGCGCCCCTCCAGCGCGCCCAGCGCCACCGCGGCGATCATCGTCACAATCGTACCAACAATCAGTGCGATCTTCCAGCCCGCCGGCACAGACGGGAGCGTGAAGAACGACGCGCTCAGTGCCAGCGCCGAGACGATCTTTGTGACATTGCCCGTCAGGCTCTCTATGGAGCGGAACAGAAAATAGCGGTTATAGCCGGTCTGCGTCTCGATGCTGATGCGCTCCCGCAGCAGCGCCACGTCGCGGCTCTCGATCGAGCCGTAGGCCATGCTCATCGCCTTTTCGGCGTGCTTCCAGCTCTCGCCGAAATACACCTCGCTCGTCGTCTGCTTCACGCTGTCCGCCGCCGTAGCCGCCGCGCGCAGCAGGAACGTCACGCCCACGGCCAGCGCCGCGTAAAGCGCCGCCTGCGCGATCAGGCCTGCCGCCAGCGCGTCGATCACGCGCGCCGAAAAGTATACCGCTGCAAACGGCGCGACGGCCGAAAACAGCGCGCAGGCGAACAAACACAGCGTATACCGTCTGTCGATGCTGAAGGTCCAGCGAACCGCGCGCAGGGCGATCTGGAAATGCTCTCGCAGCGTCATCTTCTCTTCCATTTAAGCGCCCTCCTCTTCGCCGCCCTTGTACCAGCAGCTCTGAATGTCGAACAGCCTTTTATACTTGCCGCCCCTGCGGATCAGCGCGTCGTGCGAGCCTTCCTCGGCAATGCGGCCGTTTTCCAGATACAGCACGCGGTCGCAGAACGCCGTCGAGGCCAGCCTGTGCGATATGAACAGCGAGGATTTTCCGCGCGTCATGGCCTCGTAGGCCTGATAGACGTTTTTCTCGGCAATCGGATCGAGCGCGGCGGTCGGCTCGTCGAGCAGGAGCACCGGCGCGTCCTTGTAGAGCGCGCGGGCCAGCATCAGCTTCTGCGCTTCGCCGCCGGACAGCTCGGTCGCCTGCGCGTCCACCTGCTTGTCAAGCGGCGTGAGCGCGCCCTTGGGCAGCGAGTCAACCTTCTCCCCCAGCCCGGCCATGCGCAGACAGTCGCCGACGCGCTTTAAGTCGGTCTGCGCGAGCGGCTGAGCCGAGACGTGCTCCGCAATGGTGAAAAACGCCGTGCGCACCGTCTGGAACACCGGCGAAAACAGCCGGTAATAGTCGCGCCGCCGGAACTTCGAAACCGGCACGCCGTCCAGCCTGACCGTGCCCGAGGTCGGCGCGTACAGCCCGCACATCAGCTTGACCAGCGTGGTCTTGCCCGCGCCGTTCAGGCCGACCAGCGCCAGCTTTTCGCCCGAGTGGAGCGTAAAGGAGAGATCGTGCAGCGTGTCCGTCTGCGCGCCGTCATAGCGGAAGGAGACGTGATCAAATTCGATCTCCGGCGCACGGTTCATGTGGTCGTCGGCATGCGCTTCACCGGCGCCGTCATGCTCCGGCCAGTCCAGAAAGGTGCGGAAATCACTGATAGACAGGCTGACGCGATGCCATTTGGTCAGGCTGTCGATGAACGCGCCCACCCACGACGCAAACGAAGCGACCGCCGCGAAATACAATACGAACTGATCAACCGTGATCTCGCCGCGGACGAAGAGCGCGATGAGCAGCGCATAGGCTCCCGCGTCGCGGACGAGAATCAGCACGAGGTCGGCCAGCCGGCTCAGGAACATCCTCAGCGCGCGGCGGCTGTCCCACGCACGCAGCTCACGCGTCAGATCGTCCCGGCACGCCCTCAGCCAGCCGGCCATGCCGTATACGCGGATGTCCTTGGCTGCCGAGAACGAGCGCCCGCGCGAAACGACGTAATCGAGCCGCGCTTCAATGGGACGCGTCTTTTCATCCGCGCCGTGCGACCAGCGGTTATAGGCGCACGCGGCCAGCCAGCTCAGCACCGGCGGAACGGTCAGAAGCGGAATCAGCCACACGCTGACCAGCGACACCACCGCGCCGAACGTCAGATAGCCCGCGACGTTCTCCAGCACGCCGAAGCCCGCGTCGAGTATGTCGTTCAGCGGCTGAACACCGTTCCACTGCTGCGTCGCCCGCAGCGCGCGGTCGGCCAGATCACGCGTGTCCTTCTTCTCATAGTCCTGATAGAACATGGACAGCGACTTGCGCGTGTGCAGCGCGGCGCATTGCCCGCGATAGATTCCTATGGCGCGGCTCCTGATCAGCTCCAGCGCCGCCTTGAAGAGCGCGAGCAGCATCAGGCCGCCCATCACCCAGCCGACGCGCTCCAGCGCCGCAGCCGCCGCCGAGCCGTTCGTCGCCTCCGCCACGGCCAGCGCGGGCAGATACACGTTCAGGTATTCCAGCGCGATGTTCACGGGGATGAGCAGCGCAAAGCCGGCCAGCCCGTATGGCGCAAAATCGCACATCCGATGAAGACACCAGAACAGATTCGAAAGCATCGAGCGGCGCGGCTTGTTTTCCTCGCTCATGATTGTCATCTCCCTTCATGCGCCCATTGTAGCACCCTTTGCGCCAGAAAAAGCAAATTCGCGCACGAATTGCACGGATTCGTACACGAATTGCAAAAATACGCGAATCACTCGCCTGTGGGCACGAGGAACTCGGTCGTAAACGCGCCGTCCTCGCTGTTGTATTTGATCCAGCCGCCGTGCTCCTCGATGATGCTCTGCGCGCGCTTCAGCCCAAAGCCGTGAAGGCCCGCCTTGCGCGTCCTGAAGAGCGAACCTCGCTTTATCTGCTTTTCCGCGGCGCTGTTGAGCATGGAAAAGTACAGCATGCTCCCCTTCACCGCGATGAACAGCCTGATAAAGCGCTCGCCGCGCGCCAGAGCGCAGGCCTCGATGGCGTTGTCGAGCAGATTGCCCAGAACGATACTCAGCTCGACGTCCGAAAGCGCCATGACGTCGGGAATGTTCGCCTTGACGGTCACGGCGATCCCCGCCGCCTTCGCCTGAGCGATCTTGCTGGAAAGAATCGCGTCGGCCGAGACGTTGCCGGTCTTGATGAGCGTATCAACGCTCTTCAAGCGCGCGTCCAGCTCGTCGATATAGCCGAGGGCGCGCGCTATGTCGCCGGACGCGATATGGCCGCGCAGCGTCTGCAAATGGTTGTGATAGTCGTGCTTGAAGGCGCGCATTTCCCTGTGGATGCTGCGCACCTCGTTCAGATGCCGCTCGGCCTGCTCCGTTTGCAGCTCAACGATTTTCAAAAATGTCTTTCTTCTCATGGCTCATCCATAAAAGTCGATATAGGCGCGATTGATCGCGTCGTATTTTCCGCGCGCCAGCGGGATCGACGCGCCGCCCTCCAGCAGAAGCTCGCTGCGGCCAATGCGCCGTATGGCCGGCAGAAAGACGATATAGCTGCGATGACAGCGAAAAAACTGCTTCGACAGCCGCGCTTCCAGATCCGATATGCGCTCGCGCACGCGGTATTTCCCCGAATCCGCGACGATCACGCACTCGTGCAGGAAGGCCTCGATATAGCGGATCTCGCGCTCATACAGCCGGATCGTCTGTCCCTCGGAATTGACGACGATCGACGGCGGAGAAATCGCCGCGCGTTCAGCCGCCCGATCCAGCACATGAAAGAGCTTTTCCGCGCCCACCGGCTTTATGAGATAGTGCAGCGCGTCCACCTCGTAGCCCTCGCCGATAAACTCCGTGTGCGAGGTCAGGAAGATAATCTCGGCGCGGCACTTGTCCCGCCGCAGCCGCCTGGCCAGCTCGACGCCATTCATCGCGCCCATCTCCACATCGAGCAGGAGAATGTCGAAACCGTGCGCGCCGGCATAGTCGAACAAAAACGCCTCGGCGGAGGGATACGGCCCGACCGCCGCGCGATGCTCCCGCGCCGCCGCCCAGCGCGCAACGAGCGCGCAAAGCGCCTCCCGCTGAGCCAAATCGTCCTCGCAGACGGCGATTTTGAGCGTCATAGCCTCGCCCTCCCTTCCACTTTTCCTTTATGGTAACGCATCGGCGCTCGCTTTGCAAGGGGGCGCGGCGGCAAAATTTCACTTTTTCACCGTTTGATTGAAAAAAGGGTATTGACAAAGCGCCGATGAGCGTGTATAATAAGCCATGTTGTCAACCGATGCAACATTATGCGGCTGTGGCGGAATCGGCATACGCGCACGTTTGAGGGGCGTGTCCAGCAAT
>SFOF01000154.1 GCA_004552515.1 Clostridiales bacterium | reverse complement strand
CCTGCCTGAGGGGCGAGCGCGCGCCGGAGCACTACTATGAGCATCCCTATCCCGAAATGGAGAACATATTCGACTGGGCCTGCCCCGGAAAGGATTGACAGTCATGATGAAGATTGGCGTTGCGGATTACGGTATGTTTGTTTGGGAGGGCGGTTTGTTCGACTATGAGCAGCGCGCCCGTGATCTGAAGGCCATCGGCTACGACGGCATGGAGCGCCTGCGCCCCGCGACCGAAGCCGACGCGCTCAATATGGCCTCGCGCCTGAACGCGCTGGGCTGCGATTTCGCCACGGTGGAGGCGCCCACGGCCGAGCTGAGCATCCGCTGGGCGGCGGCATTCCGCAAGGACTATGTGTGGATCAAGGTGACGGGCAAGACCTTCGACGACTATTGCCGTCAGGTCAACGTGCAGGCCGAGGCGTGCGAGCGCTGGGGCCTCAAGGTCGCGCTGCATAATCATCTCGGCTCGCTGGTGGAAAAGCAGGACGAGCTGGATGAGTTCATGCGCCGCTGCCCCAAGGCGGCGCTGCTGCTGGACGCGGGCCATCTGGCCGTGGCTGGCGGCGATGTGATCGGCACGGCCGAGCGCTATTACGACCGCCTGATCGCCGTGCACCTCAAGGGCTGGGAGATGACCCATCCCGAGAAGGAGGTCTGGCACGAGCGCGGCTATTTCTGCGAGATCGGCGGCGGAAACTTCCCGGTGCCCAACGCCGAACTGGTGGCGCTGCTCAAAAAGCGCGGCTTCGACAAGTGGGTCATGATCGAGCATGACACCCATCTGCGCGAGCCGCTGCTCGATCTGAAGCTCAGCCGCGAGCGTCTGCGCGAGATGGGCGTGTAAGGTTAATATCCGCATGGTTGACAGCGTTTTTCCGGCTGTGTATAATATTGGATAATCCGGGCGAAAAGCGCCCCGGACAGGCCTATTGAAAGGAATGACAAATCATGAAGCTCCCTCTGAATATCAATCTGACCGATAAAGTGGCCGTTATCACCGGCGCGGGCGGCGTGCTCTGCTCTGCGTTCTCGAAGGCGCTGGCTCAGTGCGGCGCGAAGGTGGCCGTGCTCGATCTGAACGAGGCCGCCGCGCAGAAGGTCGCCGACGAAATCACCGCCGAGGGCAACAAGGCCATCGCCGTGAAGGTCAACTGCCTGGACAGCGCCAGCCTGAACGAGGCGCACGACAAGGTTGTCGCCGCCTTCGGCCCCTGCGACATCCTGATCAACGGCGCGGGCGGCAACAATCCCCGCGGCACCACCGACGACGAGCAGTTCGACGCGGCCGTCGAGGGCGTCAAGACCTTCTTTGATCTCGATCCCGCCGGCGTGCGCTTTGTGTTCGACCTGAACGTCATCGCCGCGCTGATGACCACCCAGGTGTTTGCCAAGGACATGATCGGCCGCGGCGGCAACATCATGAACGTGTCCTCCATGAACGCGTTCCGCCCGCTGACCAAGATCCCCGCCTACTCCGGTGCGAAGTCCGCCGTGAGCAACTTCACTCAGTGGCTGGCGACCTATCTGGCCAAGAGCAACATCCGCGTCAACGCCATCGCGCCCGGCTTCTTTGTGACCAATCAGAACCGCGCGCTGCTCTTCACCGAGGACGGCAAGCCCACCGCCCGCACCGGCAAGATCCTGGCCGCGACCCCCATGGGACGCTTCGGCGAGGCCGACGAGCTGCTGGGCGCGGTGCTGTTCCTGCTCTGCGACGAGGCGGCCAGCTTCATCACCGGCGTTGTGCTGCCCATCGACGGCGGCTTCTCGGCGTACAGCGGCGTGTAATGCGCCCCCTAACGACACACTGACCCCGGCAGCTTGGAAGGAGACTTTTTCATGAGCAAAGACCATAACGGCCGCAGAAGAATATTCAGAAGGGACGCGGGACGCGCCTTTCTCCGCTTTCTGATCGGGGAGGTGCTGCTGGTTGTCCTGTGCAGCGTGTTCTATCTGTTTGTGCTTCAGGGAAAGGTCGATATCGAGCTGCCCCTGAAAACGGCGGAGCCGACGATTGCGGCCCAGCCCACCGCCGGGGACAGCGCGGCGACCGAGGCGACTCAGAGCGCGGCACCCGATGCGACGGTCGTGCCCACCATAGAGCCGACCGCCGAGGCCACGCAGGAGCCGACCGAAGCGCCCACGGCTACGCCCATTCCGGCGGAGGCGCTGAACGCCCAGCTGATCGAGCCTGTGGCCGGACTCCAGCCGCAGTGCGATCCGCTCTCCTATGATCCCTCGCTCAAGGCGGGGATTCGGGAGATGACGCTCTTTGACGCCGCGGATCAGAATGTGGTGACGCTGCGCGCCTACGCTTATATCGAGGGCGCGGACGCGGCGGTCTGCGCGCGCTATCTCGTGGTGCTCGATGTGGGCAGCGGCGATACCGTGGCGGTCTATGCCGCCGATCCGGCCTCGGATGAAGCGGATCTGGCGTTCGACGGCGCGGCGGGCCAAAACCTGGATCAGGCGTTTTTCAAAATCAATCTGGATACGTCGTCTCTGCCGGACGGCGTCTATCTGCTGGCGGCAGCCGTGCGCAGCGGCGATAAGACGACGTGGAGCTACTTCGACGACGCGATTTCGCATTTCGTCGTCGAGCAGGGCGTCGCGCGGCTGAACAGCCGTTGACGGGCATCGGGTGCTTTTTGACAAGCGGCGGAAAGAAGAGCAAGCTCCCCTGCCGCAGCCACCCCGACCAGTTTTGCTCTGGGAAATGAGATTTTCCGCCGCTTTCAATCGTCCCGCGCGTACACGCCGCCGGGCACGACTAAAGCTCGAAGGAGTTCCGGCTCTCTCGATCGCTCCAAGGTTTTTTTCGACAGTCTGGGAGGGTACAAAGTGCCCTCTCTTTTTTTGCACATAATGGACTAAAAAAGCGCGTTGATTCCGTTTTGCCGCGTAACCGTTCATAAAATGTTCATGGTTTGACCTTGGCTTGACAATGGTTTTGTGGTAGAATATAAAAAATGCGGCGAACAGCGGCGTTTGGCGCAGAACCGGCGGCCGGCTCTGCGACGGAGAGAAGCAATCGGGAGGGATCCTTGGTGATTAAGGTCGAAAATCTGAAAAAGGCCTATGGGGGAAAAACCGCGCTCTGTGGTCTGACGCTGAATGTGGAAAAGGGCGAGATCTGCGCGCTGACGGGCCTGCGCGGCGCGGGTAAAACCACCGCGATGGACATCATCGCCGGCGCGATGCAGGCTGACAGCGGGCAGGTGGAAATCGACGGCGTGCGCCTTGATTCGGAGATCTCGGCGGCGCGGCAGAAGATCGGCTATGTGCCCAGCAAACCGCCCGTCTATCAGGACATGACGCCGCGCGCCTATCTGAAATTTCTGGCCGACGCCCGCGGCTACTCGGGACGCGAGGCCGCGGAAATGATCGATCACGCCTTTGAGCTGATGAATCTCCAGGATGTTTCCGACAAGCCGGTCAAGCGGCTGGCCAGGGGCGTGCGCCGCATGGTGAGCATGGCGCAGGCCGTGTTTTTCGGGCCGAGCGCGCTGCTTATCGACGAGCCGAGCGACGAGCTGGATCCCAAAGAAGTATTGACGCTGAGGAACGCGCTGACCGAGCTGGCCAAAGGGCGCGCCGTGCTGCTGGCCAGCAGCAATTTGACCGAGATCGAGACGCTCGCCGACCGCATACTGGTCATGGACAAGGGGCGGATCGTGGGCGAGTGCGGCCGGCATGAACTGCAGAATCTCTATGTGATGACCGATGAAATGTGCGTCGTGACGCGTTCCCCGCGCGAGGCGGTCGAGAAGGCGCTCGCAAAAGAGAAGGGGCTGAGCGTCACGGACGTATTAAACTGCGCCGACGGGCTGAGCGTGCGGGTCAAAATGCAGGGCGACGGCCGCGCCCAGCTGTTCCGCGCGCTGAACGGCCTTGAGGTGCTCGAGATGACGGCGGCGCGCAGAAAGCCGGACGAGCTGATGGAATATCTCGTTTCCGAGCGCTTTGACGGTAGCCGGCTCGAGCGCTTTGAAGGAGGCAACGCATGAAAGCCCTGTTTAAGCGCGAATTGCGCGCGCTCTTTTCCGGCTGGGGCGGCTGGGGCTTTCTGGCCCTGGCGACGGGCGCGGCCGGCATAGCGGTGTTCATTGTCAACATACTGGGCGGCGCTCCCTCGTTCGCGGAGAACACGCTCTATCTGGCGCTGGCCATGGCGCTGGGCAGCGGTCTGTGCTGTATGCGCGCCTTTCCCGGAGAGCGCGCCTCGAACACGGAGCGGCTGCTCTATACGCTGCCGCTCAGGACGCGCGATATTGTGCTGGGAAAGCTGCTTTCGCGGCTGATTCCGGTGCTGCTGTCCGGCGTGCTGCTGGCGCTCTATCCGCTGGGGCTGAGCCTGGCCTTTCCGCAGACCTCGCTCAGCCTGGGTCTGAGCAGCGTCGCGGCCGTGACGGCGCTGGGAATGCTGCTCATGAGCGCCGCACTGTTCTGCTCGGCCTGCTCGCGCACGGCGGCGGGGGCGTTTGCCTCCTTCGCGCTGCTGACGCTGGCCAGCTGGGCCGCGCCCTATGCGGCGATGCGCGCCGAGGCGCTGACCGTCGTCTCTCCGCTCATGATCGCGCTGATGACGGCGCTCGTTGTGCTGCTGGTATATATCCTCTGCTCTGACTGGCTGGTGAGCTTTATCGCGGCGGCGCTGGCGGAGGCTCCCGTGCTGCTGCTGCACCTGCGCGGCGAGGATGCGCGCGTGCTCGAGGCGTTCAACGCGCTTTTGAAGCGGCTGTCCGTGTTTGAGCCGCTCAGCGCCTTTGTCAACGGCATATTCGACGTGGGCACGATTGCGGGCTATCTGACGGTGGCCGCGCTGTTCGCCTGCCTGACGGGGCTGGCCATTGCGGCGCGCCGCCGGGGTGAAGGAAGGCATGAGCACGTTGCCGCCCGCGGCAAGGCCCTGCCGCTGACCGTCTTCGGGGCGCAGGCTGGCCAGCGCCGTGGTGGCGGGCAGGTTGGCCCAGGGCAGGGCCAGACGCAGCACGGCCATGACCCGCAGGCACAGCTCCGTGGAGCCGCGCGGCTGCCGCCCCAGGGGCGTGTCAGCCTGGGGCACGAAGGGCCCGGCCCCGCACATGGCCACGCGCATGTCCCGCACCAGCAGGATGTCGTCCACCAGACTTTCGGGGCGCTGGCCGGGCACACCGACCATGAAGCCTGAGCCCACCTCATAGCCCAGCTCCGCCAGCCAGGAGAGGGCCTGCAGCCGGTCGGTCAGACGATAGCCGGGATGCAGGGCGGCATAGAGACGGGCATCGGCGGTCTCGTGCTTGAGCAGGAAGCGGTCGGCCCCGGCCTCCCGCCACAGGGCGTACCATTCGCGCGGCTGCTCGCCCACGCTCAGGGTCACGGGCAGGCCGAAGCGCTCCTTGAGGCCGCGCACCACCTGCGCCAGCCAGAGAGGGTTGCGGGCCATCTCGCCCGATTGCAGCACCAGCGTGTCCACCCCGGCGGCCACGGCCTGTGACGCGGCCCGCAGCAGCTCCGCCGCCGACAGGCTGTAGCGGGACAGACGCCTGTTCTCGTGGCGCAGGCCGCAATAGCGGCAGTTGCGGCGGCAG
>SFOF01000153.1 GCA_004552515.1 Clostridiales bacterium | reverse complement strand
CCAGCTCCATCAGCGCCTGATTGTAATCGTTGATCCTCGAATTTGTGAACACGTCCGAACTCGCGGATTTCGCCGCCGTTACGGGGAGAATGTCTTCGATATATATCCTCGCCGACGGATTGACCGACTTGATGTCGCGGATAACGTCTCTGTAACGGCTTATGAAGCCCGATTTCGACCATCCGCACTCGTTCAGTCCGAACGCGATATAAACTTTCGAGAAAGATATTTTACGAAGCACTTCCGCCGTCGTGCAGGACACGCCGTCAACGGTCCTTATCGCGTCCGACGAATAACTTCCGATCGTCAGCGATACCTTCGTGCAGTTCCTCGGCGAAGACGTGGACATAAACCCCGTGTACGCGACAAGCCCGACGGAGCGCGAATCGCCCATGAAGACCGCGTCGTCAAACCACGAAAGCCCGACGGCGGCGGATTTCGGCACGGCATAGGAATAACTGTGCGGAACATGGTATCTTTCGGGATCGTCGTTTTGCGAAGACTGACCCGAATCGCTTCCAGAGGTCTCTATCAGCGGATTTTTTGTCGTCGTCTGCGGTTGAGACGATGAAGGCTCGGACTGTCCGCCCGTATTCTGTGTTTCCGACCTGTCCTCGGTCGGTTCCTCCGTCGGCGGCTCTGCCGTTGACTGCGCACCGCTCGGCTGAGGCTCTTCGGTTCCCGAAATGTCGGTCTGTGACTGCCCGCTTGTCGAAACATCCGTCCGAGCGGGTTCTTTTCCTCCGTTGCACGCCGCAAGAAGCGCGACCGCCAGTGCCGAGATCAGCACCGCCGCGATAATTTTTTTCATATCCGCACCTTTCTTTCCGCGCCCGTCTCAGCGGGCAAAAAATTTTTCTATATCCGTTTTTGAACAGCCGACTCTGCCCTGTATCATTCCGTCGTCTCCGCCTCCGCGTCCCGAAAGCGCGCCGTTCATCTGTTTTGAAAACTCTTTCATTCCGCCGTTTTTCGACGCGGCGACATATCTGTATCCGTCCGCATCCGTCCCCGTGAAAGCCGCGCAAACGCCGCCGCATTTTCCGACAGCCCCGTTGACGAGCAGCCTGAGCGCGTCCGCGTCCGCGTTTTCCGCAAAGAAGACGGCGTTTCCGTCCGTCGGTTCGAACGCCTGAGCTCTAAGCTGCGCGATCTGTTTCGAAAGCGCGGCGTTTTTCGCCTTTTCTTCCCGCAGTTCTTCCGCGAGCCGCTCGACCGCTTTCGCCGCTTCGCTCTGTTTCGACGACAGCGCGACGGATATTCTTTTTACGTTCGCATATTTATCATTGTAGTCGTCAAGCGCGGAGAACCCGCATTTCGCGCGTATCCTGACGCCGCCTTTCCAGCGGACTCTGTCAAGCAGTTTTATCATGCCGATCTGACCCGTCGAACGGACGTGCGGCGCACAGCACGCGCAGACGTCGTACCCGTCGATCGTGACGATCCTGATCGCCTCGGAAAGTTCCTTTTTCGAGCGGAATTCAAGTTCTTCCAACACCTCGGGCGACGGAAACTCCGCCTCGACCGCTATATCCTTCGCAACGGCTTCGTTCGCCATCCGTTCGAGCCGAAGAGCCTGTCCGTCCGTCAGTTCCTTATCGAAATCGATCGTCATATCCCCGTCGCCGAGATGAAAGCCGACGTTCGTCAGCCCGTATTCGCGCCACGCCAGCCCCGAAACGATGTGTTCGCCCGTGTGGTGCTGCATCTTTCGGAAACGCTCTTTTCCGTCCACCTCGCACGCGACTTCCGCGCCGATCGGCAGGGGAGCGGCGACGAAATGAACGATCTTTCCGTTTTCGATCTTCGTGTCCGTCACGGGGATTCCCGCGATGCTTCCGCGGTCGCCCGACTGACCTCCGCCCTCGGGGAAAAACGCCGTGCGGTCGAGAACGGCTCTGCCGTCGGCGTATTCGGTAACGGTCGCGCTGAATTCAAACAAAAACGGATCGTCGTAATACAGTTTTTCCGTCATATCCCATCCCGAACCTGTCTGTTTTTTCGTATTGCTCATTCCGTGATCCGCGTTCAAACGCGCCGTAACGGATATTTTCGCTTTCGCCCGGTCGCGGAGCGCCGTAAACGCCGTTTTTCCGCTCCGACCGGCGCGCCGTCGGCGCCGCCGATCTAAAGCCCGGCACGCTGCTCAGGCGGCGGTATGTCATCGGGCAGTGTCTGGGACGCGGCGGCTTTGGCGCGGCGTATATCGCGCGGGATATTAAGCGCAATATGGTCGTTACCGTGAAGGAATACTTTCCCGGCTTCGCCTGCGCCGCCCGTTTGCCGGACGGCCTTAACGTTCCTTTCATATGCCAATCATTTTTTCGCATATTAAAAGGCGAGGACACGTCGTCCCCGCCCGAAATGAATATCCGCTTCAGCGCAGCCGCACGATCAGCACGGCCAGCAGCGCGCCCCAGAGCACGATGAAAAGCGGCACGCAAACCGTGAATTTCCTGTGCTTCGTCTTGTGACGGAACACGCTCATGCCCAGCTGCGCCCCGAGCGCCCCGCCCAGCGCCGCCAGTGTCAGGAGCGTCCGTTCGCTGACGCGCCATAGCCCGCGCCGCGCCTTCGCCTTGTCCGCGCCGTATATGATGAATGCGATCACGTTCATGACGATCAGATAAACTGCCAGATATTGCATATTTTTCGCCTTTCCCGCCGATTTTGCGGCGTATGACCGGCGCGCCCGCTTGTCAAACGACGCACATGGCCGTATAATATAAATAAAGGATCATATTCCAAAAGCGAAGGAGGAAAGGCTCATGATCGGCGCGATCATCGGCGATATCGCCGGCTCCATCTATGAATTTAAGAACATCAAGACGAAGGACTTTCCCCTGTTTTCGCCCGGCTGCATGTTCACGGACGATTCGCTCATGACCATCGCCGTCGGCAGCGCGCTGATGAAAACGAACGCGCGCGATCAGTCGCTCGCCCCCGTGATCATCGGCGAAATGCGGCGCGTCGGCCGCGCCTATCCACACCCGATGGGCAGCTATGGCGGCGGCTTTGCGGCCTGGCTGCAATCGCCCACTCCCGAGCCGTACAACAGCTGGGGCAACGGCTCGGCCATGCGCGTTTCGGCCTGCGGCGAGGCGGCCGAGTCGCTCGAGGAGGCGCTCTCGCTTGCGAAAATCTCCGCCGAGGTGACGCACAATCACCCCGAGGGCATCAAGGGCGCACAGGCTGTGGCGGCGGCCATCTTCCTGCTGCGCCGCGGCATGGGGCGCGACGAGCTGCGCGCATACATTGAACAGCACTTCTATCCGCTCAGGCGCACGCTCGATCAGATTCGCCCCACATACGCCTTCGACGGCAGCTGTCAGGGCACCGTACCGCAGGCGTTTCAGGCCTTTCTCGAATCAACGAGCTTCGAGGACGCGCTGCGCGGCGCCGTCTCGCTGGGCGGCGATACCGACACGCTGACGGCCATCGCCTGCTCGATCGCCTGGGCTTACTACGCGCGGCGCGGCCCGGACGAAATCATGCTGGCGCTCTCCACGCTGGCTCTGGAGATGCTCCCCGCCGATCTGCGCGCCATCGTGTCCGGCTGGGAAAGCCGCGTTTCCCTCTCCCCCAAGGCTCTGTAATGCAAGCTGCCCCGCCGTCGTTCCGGCGAGGCGGCTTTTTTATCATTCCTTTGTCAGGCAGAGCGTGCCCGCCGCGCGCATGACCTCGTAGCCGCTCACATAGCTGCCGCCCAGGCCCGCCTCATAGCGCTCGCGATCGCTGTAAAAGAAGGGCTGAACGCTCACGCCGAAGAGAACGTCCTGATCGCCCGTCAACTCCGCCGTGCTCTGGGTCACATAATCGTCCTTGTAATCCTCGTTTGTTTCATCATAGACCAGCGTCATATCGCCGCCCAGCGTGCCCTCGAGCGTATAATAGCCGCTGCTGCTCGCGATTTCCACGGCGATCTGAGAATGACCGGCGCACAGGCGCGGCACATATTCGTCCTTCAGGCGCAGATATGTGATGCAGGTATAGTCCGTATAATCGCCGAACGCGTTCTTCTCCCACCAGCGCTTTTCCGCCGCTTCAAAGTAATCGAAAAAGTTATCCGCCGTGATTTTGATCTCGTCCACATCCTCGGCTCTGACAGCCCTGTCCGCAAACTGCTTATAGCTTCCGGATGGGAGCTTGCCCTCCATATAGTCGATCTGAGACTGATTCTGGAAATAAATCTCGCCGTAGCGATCGCCGCCGGTGACGGTGACGCGCTTCGTTATGATGAACGTCCTGTATTGCCCGTCGTCCGTCCGCGTCACGAAGGCGTACAAATCGTCCCGCTCGTCGCGCCAGCTTTCCATCGTCTCGCACCATTCGCCACTCTGGCCGCCGACAACGCACGTGCCGTCCTCATTCAGCGTCAGCGCAGGCTCCTCCGCCCCCGCCGCGCGCCATGTGCCGGCAATCGCGTCGAGGATTTTCTGCGGTCTGCGATACTGATCCCGATTGATGAGCGGCAGATCCACCGCGTAATTGCCCTCCTCGCTGGCCGTCCAAAGCGCGTCGCCGCTCGAAAAAATTTCCCGCCAGAAGGCGATGCGTACCTTTTCGCCGCCGGGCATGGTCAGCACGGCCACGCGCCGGTCGTCGCTCGTCTCGCGCCCATCGAGCCTCCACTTGCCCTCCTGCTGATTGTAGACGCAGACGCCGTCCGCGCGCAGCGTCGCAAGCGGCTCTTCCGAACGGAGCACCGTGCCCCACTCGCCGATCAGCTCGGGATATTTTTCCGCCGTCTTTTCCGGTGAATCGCCGCAGCCCGTCAGGCCCAGGCAGATCAGCAGCGTCAGCGCAAGCGCGGTCAGCTTCTTCATGGTTATAAATCCCCCTTTTGTATTTGTCGTCTATATAATAGGAAGCGCGCCCTCATTTCCGCCGCCCGTATCGGCGTATTCGAAGGTTCTCTGCCCTTCAGCCCTTCGCGAGAAAATCGCTTTCTAAAATCCTCTCGCCATTTCTCGGGCCGCCCCCGCCTTGGCGCCGCTAAACTCCGAATCGGGTTTCAAATCCCAAATCCCCTTCAAAACGGCGGATGAAAGCACGCAATCACGCGGCCGATCACGGCGTCCTCGCTGACAAAGCCGAAATCGGCATAGCGGCTGTCGCGCGCCGCGTCTCGATTGTCGCAGAGCACGAACAGCATATTTTCCGGTACCTGGCAGGGATACGCCACGTCCCCCGCCGCGCTTAACGATGCGTACGGCTCGTCGATCACTTGGCCGTCCACAAACACATAGCCGTCCCCGTCCACATTGACCCACGAACCGGCGCGCGCAATCACGCGGACAAACGATACCGCGCCCTCCGCGTAAAACGCGCATATATCTCCCGTGCCGTCCGGCATGCCCTTCAGCACCGCCGCGACGTCGCCGTCCTTCAGCGCGGGCGACATATCATCCCCCGACACGCGGAAAAGCGGCACGGCCAGCGCCGAAACCAGCGTAAGCGCCAATGCCAGCGCCGCAATCGTCCCCGCCAGCGCGGTCAGCGTGCGCACGCGGCGGCGGCGACGGCTCAGGCGGCGGCGTTCCCGCTCGATCGCTTCAATCGACGGCCACTCACTCATGGGCGTTCTCCCCCAAGAGGCCGCGCAGCGCCTCCTGCTGCTCGATCAGCGCGCGGCAGGCCTCC
>SFOF01000152.1 GCA_004552515.1 Clostridiales bacterium | reverse complement strand
CATACCGCCGCTCTCTCGCCGCCATATGCCTTCCCCTCCTCCGTTACACGCGCCGTATCCGCGCGCCCAGCGCCGTGAGCGTCTCCTCCAGCCGCTCATAGCCCCGGTCGATCAGCGATATGTTTTCGACCTCCGTCATGCCGTCCGCCGCCAGCGCCGCCAGCACCAGCGCCGCGCCGGCCCTCAGATCGCGCGCCGTCACCCGCGCGCCGGTCAGCCGGCCGCCCCGCACGACCGCCGTGCGATGATGCACGGTGATGTCCGCGCCCATGCGCACGAGCTGCGCCGCATGGCTGAAGCGGCTCTCAAAGACGTTCTCCACAATGATCGACGTGCCCTCCGCCACGCAGCAGAGCGCCATCATCTGCGCCTGCATATCGGTCGGAAAGCCCGGATAGGGCTGCGTGAACACATCCACCGCCCGAAGCCGCCCCGGCGCGCTCAGCGTCAGGCCGTCGCCGCGCTCGTCGATCAGGCAGCCCGCCTCGCGCAGCTTTGCCAGCACAGCGTCCATGCTGTCGCCCGAAAAGCCGTCCAGCGCAATTTCGCCGCCGGTCATGGCCGCCGCCGTCAGCAGCGTGCCCGCCGTAATGCGGTCGGCGATGGGCGGATAAGCCGCGCCATGCAGACTGTCCACGCCGCGGATGCGCACAATGCTGCTGCCCGCGCCGCTCACCCTGCCGCCCATGGCATTGATGAAGCCCTGCAAATCGACAATTTCCGGCTCGCGCGCGGCGTTTCTGATGATCGTCTCGCCCTTCGTCAGCACGGCGGCCATCATGAGGTTTTCCGTCGCGCCCACGCTGGGGAAGTCCAGCAGCACGTCGCCCGCGTGCCTGTGGCGGCCGTCGCAGTAGATGCGGCCATGTTCCTCGCGGATGTCCACGCCCAGCCGCCGCAGCCCCTTCAGGTGCAGGTCGATGGGGCGCAGACCGATCTCGCAGCCGCCCGGATATGTAACCGTCGCCCGGCCGAAGCGGGTGATCAGCGGCCCCATCATGAAGATGGAGGAGCGCAGGCGCTTCGAGAGAAGATCGGGCATCTCATGGCGGCGCGCGTTTTTCCCGTCGATGGTCAGCCGCCCCGCCGCCGCGCGCGTCTCGCAGCCCAGCTCCTCGAGGATTTTCGCCATGTTGCCAACGTCGTCCAGCGCCGGACAGCCATGGAGCGTCACGCAATCCCCGGTCATGACGGCGGCGGCCATGATCGGCAGCACGGCGTTCTTGGCCGCGGGGATCACCGCCCGGCCGCTCAGGCGCGCGCCGCCCATAATACGAAAAATGTCGCCCATGAAAACGCACCTCCAATACAAACACACTTTAATGGATATGCGTTTTTCGCCCGGGCGTGCATGGCCCCCTGAGCGCGTCTCGAAAAGACAGCTCTACAGATCCGGCAAAGCCAAATCGCGCTCTATCCGATCCGGCGGCGCGAAATATTCATGAGCAGCCCCACCGCGCCCATCAGCACGGCGATCGACGTGCCGCCCGCGCTGAAGAAGGGCAGCGGCTGGCCGGTCGTGGGCATCAGCCCCGTGACGACCGCCATGTTCATCATCGACTGCACGCCGATCATACAGGTAATGCCGCCCGCGAGCAGACTGCCGAAGCGATCCGGGCAGCGAATCGCCACCCGCAGCCCGAAGAATATGAACAGCGCGAACAGTGCCACTACAACAAGGCACCCGAAAAGCCCCAGATCCTCGCCCACGACGGCGAATATGAAATCCGACTCGGGATACGGCAGGAACGCGTACTTCTGCCGCCCCTGCCCCAGCCCCATGCCGAACAGCCCGCCCGAGCCGAACGCCATCAGCGATTGCGAGAGCTGATAGCCCTCCTTGCTCATCATGGCGAAGGGATCGCGGAAGGACATCATCCGCGCGCGCCGGTATTCCTCCGAGAACGCGTAGAACGCGCCGACAGCCAGACCACAGCAGCCCGCCAGCCCCAGATGGAGCCACCTGGCCCCCGCCAGCATGGCCATCAGCCCCGCCGCAATGACGATGCTGCCCGCCGTGCTCAGATTGGGCTGGAGCAGTATCAGCGCGAACATCACGCACGGCATGAGCAGCGCGGGAAGCAGGCCAGTAAAGAGCTTTCTCACGTCGCGCTTGCCCTGGCTGAGCAGGCGCGCCATGTGCAATATCGCCGAATACTTGGCCAGTTCGGAGGGCTGGAAGCTCACCGGCCCCAGCCGCAGCCAGCGCCGCGAGCCGTTCAGCGACTTGCCGATCCCCGGAATGGCCACTAATACCAATAGCAGCAGGCTCACGCAGAGCAGACTGCTGCTATAAATCGGCTTCTGTAAAATTCTGTAATCAATGCGCAGCGTAAACGCCATGACGACCGCGCCCAGCGCGATGCCCATGAGCTGACTGACGACCTCGGCCAGTGGAGAGCCGGACGCGTCCTGCGCGTTGTAATAGCTCGCCGCGTAGAGCGTCACCAGCCCGAAGGCCATGAGCAGCACAGTCGTCGTCACGACGCCCCTGTCGCAGGGATTCAGCCTTGGTTTTTCGGAGCCGCCCCGTTTGTCCTTCGCACCGTTGCCGAGCGAAACAGACGTCACCGCTTCTCCAATCCCGCGCCCGATTCGTCAGGCGCGCGCCGTCATTTTTTGAACGATGTCCTTGAAAATATCGCCGCGTTCCTCGCAATTATTGAACATATCGAAGCTCGCGCAGGCCGGCGAGAGCAGCACGTTGCCGCCCGGAACGGCCAGCGAACGCGCCGTGTCAATCGCCGCGTTAAAGTCGAAGCCCGCGTGATGAATCGCGCCCTCCGGATAGCCCACGCGCCTGAGCGTCTCGTCGAACTGCCGCGCCGTCTGACCGATCAGCACGGCGTGCGCGATATACGGGCTGTTCTTAATGGCCGTACACAGCTCGGTAAAGTCGTTTTTCTTGTCCGAGCCGCCCAGTATGATGACGGTGGGCGCTTTCATCGTCTCGACCGCCTTGACCGTCGAGTCGGCATTCGTGCCCTCGGAATCGTCGATGTATCTAACGCCGTCCACCTCGCGCACGAACTCCACGCGGTGCTCCACGCCCTTAAACGCGCGCAGCGCCCGCGCCGCGTCCTCCGCCTTCACGCCGGACACCAGCGCCATGGCCGTGGCCGCCAGCGCGTTATCCAGATTATGCGGGCCGGGGATCAGCAATTCGTCCGCGCCGCACACGTCGATGTGATCGTTCTCCGTGCCGAACACGATGCGCCCGTCCAGCACGAACGCGCCGAACGGCGGAATCCGCTTCCCCGTGAACCAGACGACGCGGCTCTTCGCCGTTTTCGAGAGCGAGATCAGCGTCTCGTCGTCATAATTGAGCACGAGATAATCGTCCTCGGTCTGCGTGCGGAAGATGTGCGCCTTGTTTTCGATATAACAGGCCATCGTGTGATGGCGGTTGAGATGATCCTCGCGGATGTTGGTGAGACAGGCGACGTGCGGATGAAAGTCCTTCACCGATTCCAGCTGGAAGGAGGACACCTCGCACACGACTACGTCGCTCTCCTTCGTCTCGCCCGCCACCGCCGCGAACGGATAGCCGATGTTGCCCACGACATAGGTATTCGCGCCCGAGGCCTTGAAGATCTCGCCGGTCAGCGTGGTGGTTGTGGTCTTGCCGTTCGTGCCGCTGATGGCCACGAGCCGCCCCTTCGACAGCCGCGCCGACAGCTCGATTTCGCCGATAACCTCTACGCCCAGGCTCTCCGCCTTTTTGACGATCGGGCTTTCAATCGGCACGCCGGGGCTGATGACCAGCATATCCATGCCGGCAAGAAGCTCGTCCGGCTTTTCGCCCAGCCGCCATTCGATATTGGCAAGCCCCTCGAGCGGCTCAAGCGCCTTGCCCAGCTGCTCGCGCGTTTTAAGATCGTTGATGCGCACGAACGCGCCCTTTTCGGACAGCAGCTTTGCCGCCGCGACGCCGCTGCGCGCCATGCCCAGGATCATGACCCTTTTGCCCTGCATACGCCCGTCCCCCTTAGAAGAACATCGTCAGAGCGATCAGGCACAGCAGCGCCGTGACGCTCATGTACATGGAGACGATGCGCGTTTCGGGCATACCGCCCTTTTCAAAATGATGATGGAGCGGCGCCATGCGGAACACGCGCTTGCCCGCGCCGGTCTTTTTCTTGGTATATTTGAAATAGCCCACCTGAATGATGTCCGACAGCGAGCTGACCAGCATCGCCAGCGCGATCATGGGCAGCAGCAGCGCCGTGCGCGTGACCATGGCCACCGCCACCAGCGCGCCGCCGATTGTGAACGAGCCGACGTCGCCCATGAACACATTGGCCGGATAGGTGTTGAAGCGCAGAAAGCCCAGTATGCCGCCGGCCGCCGCGCCGCAGAACACCATCATGTTGGTCATGTTGCCGGCGTTCTCGGGATTGGCCGCGCCCAGCGCGACGCACACCAGCGCCATCGTGGCAAAGTCGATCAGCGAGCAGCCGGAGAGCAGGCCGTCCACGCCGTCGAGCAGGTTGGCGCTGTTGACCGTGCCCACCAGCACGAACATCATCACCGGAATGTAGAAGAGGCCCAGATCCCACGTCTTGTCCGTAAAGGGAACGATCAGCGCGCTGCCGATCTGCGGCGTGCAATAAGCCCAGATGGCCAGCACCAGCGAGATCACCACCTGCGGCACGATCTTCTGCATGGGCGTAAGGCCCAGCGAGCGCTTTTTGCTCACCTTGATGTAATCGTCCACAAAGCCCACGAGGCCGAAGCCCAGCGTGGATACCAGCGCCATGGGCAAAAACGACCAGCGCTGATCGGCGGTGGAAAAGAGTATGGGCACAATGATCATCGGCACGGCGAATATAACGCCGCCCATCGTCGGCGTGCCCTGCTTCACCTTGTGCGATTCAAGACCCAGCTCGTAGATGGTCTGGCCGAATTTCATCTTTTTCAGCCACGGAATGACCACCGGCCCCAGAACCATGGCGATGGCGAACGCCAGCACAGTCGCCCAGATAACTCTCTGCATCTTCAGTTCCCCCTAAATTACATTTCCTCCAGTAGTTCCCGAACCACGACCTTCTCGTCAAAGGGATATTTCACGCCCTTGATTTCCTGATAAGTCTCGTGGCCCTTGCCCGCCAGCACGATCACGTCGCCCGGCTCGGCGATGCTCATCGCATAGCGTATGGCCTCGCGGCGATTTTCAATCACCTTGTATTCGCCGTGCGTCGGCTTGATTCCTGCTTCCACCGCCGCAAGAATCGCAAAAGGATCCTCGCTGCGCGGGTTATCGCTGGTCAGCACGCAGAAATCGGCCAGCCGGCCGCCGATCTCGCCCATCAGCGGGCGCTTTTCATGATCCCGGTCGCCGCCGCAGCCGAAGAGCGCGATCACGCGGGCGCGCGCCGTCTGCCGCACCGTGGTGAGGGCCGGCGTCACCATGGACGCAAGTTCAATGTCATCGTATCCCACGATCGACACATCCTCCGGTACCCGCAGCCCGCGCTTCTGGAAATGCCCCATCGCTTCAATCGCCAGCATGTCTGAGAGGAAAAACAGTGCACAGTCCTTTTCCATACTCTCAATCATGCGGTCGTAGTTCTTCTTTCGCTTCTCTGCATAATCGCTCAGTATAATAAAGTTCTCCTTTTTATTTGGGATTCCCGCTTCCTGCAGCGCCCTGCGGTATCCGCGG
>SFOF01000151.1 GCA_004552515.1 Clostridiales bacterium | reverse complement strand
CGTTTTGCTGATCGCGCTGGTCGTGGGCGTCAATGTGCTGGGCGGTGCGATCGGCCTGCCCCGCATCGATCTGACGGCTGACCGCGTTATGACGCCCTCTCGGGAGGCGCTCGAGATCGTGCGCACGATCGATACGCCGGCGACCATCATATTCATTGCCGACGACGACAGCGACGACATCTGGGTCGGCGAGCTGTCGCGCCGCTATGCCGACGCGAATGACAACGTGTCCTACAAGACCATATCGACCGATTCGGCGGCGCTGAGTATGCTCTCCGCCAAGACGGGGGTGACGCTGGAGGTCGGCAACGTTGTGGTCGAGAGCGAAAAGCGCTGCGCCGTGCTGACGGGCGACGATCTGTACAGCTATGATTTTGACAAATCCACCTATTACATGACCGGCGTGAAGAACTATACGCGTGCCGATTTTACCGCGCAGAACGCGCTGGTCAACGCGCTTCTCTATGTTTCGCGCGACGATATGCCCACGCTGTATATGCTTACGGGCCACGGCGAGGCGCAGCAGAACGCGAAGCTGTTCCTGATCTGCCGCCGCAACAACATTGCGCTTAAAACGCTCAACCTGAGCGAGGCCGGCGCTGTGCCGGAGGACGCCGCGGCGCTCATGATTTTCGGCCCCACGGCGGGCTATACGCAGGCGGAGGCCGCGCAGATCGACGACTATCTGGCGCACGGCGGCAGGCTGCTGCTCATGAGCGACTACACCTCTGAGCTGGGCGCGCTGGAGGACGTGACGGCCAAATACGGCCTGCGGCAGAAGGGCGGCCTTGTGCTGGATGGCGACGACAAGCACGTCTACAGCACCGATTACCGCTATTATCTCCTGCCCGACGTGGCCGCGACCAGCTATACCGAGGAGGGTACGTTCATACTGATGCCCGTTGCCTCGGCGCTTGAGCGCGGCGAGGCGCGGCGCGATACGCTGTCCGTGGAGACGCTGATCACCTCTTCCGACAAGGCGTATCTCAAGGCTGATACGGAGCGCGTTTCGACGCTCGATTATGAAGAGGGCGACGAGGAGGGCTGCTTTGCGCTGGCCATGGCGGCCACGGAGGGCGAGACGAAGCTGATCTGGCTTGACTCGACGCAGCTTTTGAGCGACGACGCCGACACCGTGAGCAGCAACGGCAATTCTCAGTTCATCCTTTCGCTGCTGGACGGCCTGATGACGCGGCCCGACGGCGTTGAGATTGCGGCCACAAATATGCTGGTCATGCCCATCGACGCGTCGCCCGTGCCGGCGCTGTGCGCGCTGCTGGTGCTGCCGCTCGCGCTGCTGGCCGCGGCGATCATCGCGGCGCGAAGGGCGAACAGGGCTTAGAACTTGAAACCCATAAGGGCAATCCGAGAACAGGACTTCTCGGGTTGCCTTTTGCATAGCGGCGGCGTTATAAATCCCTCAGTTCAGCCGGGGGTTATGGAAAAGAGCTTTGGAAAAAGGCGCGAAGCCGCATTGCGGATGCGTTTTTGCAGGATGTTGATAAAATGCGCCGACAATGAGCGGGGTGAAAGCGGCCTGATCACGGACAGCAGGCTCTTATAAGGCCGGGCCAAACCGCCCGTTCAGCGGGGGACTGTGATTTATCGGCGGCGGATGTAATTTTTATCGTTCCGCGCTGCTTTTAACGTTTTCTGAAGCATAAAATAAATTGTCAAGTTCAAGGAACTGCCGTGGGGGTGCGGGCGTCAAACAAGTCGTAAGAAGGGGAGGATGAACATGAAAAGAACGATCAATACAATCGCGCTGCTGATGGCGCTTCTGATGCTGGCCATGGTGTTTTCTCAGGCGGCGCTGGCAGAGGGTTCCTATGTCAAGACAGCGGGCAACGTCAATGTGCGCTCGGGCGCGGGCACGGAATACCGCGTGCTGGGCACGGCCGCCAAGAACAGCGAGCTGACCTATCTGGACGAGGCCAAGACCGATAAAAACGGCGTGGTGTGGTACAGGGTGCGCCTGAACGCCCGCACGGTGGGCTGGATCTGCTCGAAATATTGTGCGATGTACGCCTGCGATACCACGGTTGAGGTGACCGGCGGCGAGGTGTATCTGCGCCGCACGCCCAGCCTGAACGGCACGGTTCTCGCCACGAAAAAGCAGGGCGACAAGCTGACCTATCTCAATGAGACGAGCACGGACAACCGCGGCGTAACCTGGTATTATGTGAGCGCGGACGGCAAGACGGGCTGGATCTCCTCCAAGTACGCCAAGCTGACGAACGGCGGCTCCGATGAATACAAGGTGGCCGAAATCACCGGCGATCAGGTCTATCTGCGCGGCTCGGCCAGCCTGAACGGCCGCATCCTCGACACGCTCTATAAAGGATCTACGCCGCTTTATCTGAACGAGTCGAAGCAGGACAGCCGCGGCGTGACCTGGTACTATGTGCGCGCGAACGGCGGCGCGGGCTGGGTGTCCTCGAAATACGCCAAGCTGCGCAGCGCCTCCGCGAATACCGGGGCGGACAGCCGTCAGGTTGTGATCACGGGCCGTCAGGTCTATATGCGCCGCGAGCCGAGCCTGTCGGGCAAGACGATGGAGGTTCTCTACAAGGGCGAAACGGCCATCTACCTCGAGCAGAGCAGCGTAGACAGCCGCGGCGTGACGTGGTATAACGTGCGCACGGACAGCGGCGCGGGCTGGGTGTCCTCGAAATACGCGACGGTTAAGTAAGGCAAACAATATTCATGGGGGCTGCGCAGGGGCGCGGCTCCTTTTTTTTTTGTATGCTCATTGTGTTTGAGGGGCGGCGTTTCGCGGTATAATAAAAGAAAGAAAGCGGCTGAGTTTGCCGCAAAAGGAACGGGAGGAAGAGAGCATGGGCACCAACAAATATGCCGGCACGCAGACCGAGATGAACCTGCGGGCGGCCTTTTCGGGCGAATCTGAAGCGCGGAACAAATACACCTTCTTTGCCAGCGTGGCGAAAAAGCAGGGCTTTGAGCAGATCGCCAATCTGTTTTTGAAGACCGCCGACAACGAGAAGGAGCACGCCAAGCTCTGGTTCAAAGAACTGAACGGCCTGGGCGACACGGCGGAGAATCTGCTGAACGCCGCCGAGGGAGAAAACTATGAGTGGACGGATATGTACGACGGCTTTGCCAAGACCGCCGAGGCGGAGGGCTTCCCGGAGCTGGCCGAGCGCTTCCGGCTGGTGGCGGAGATCGAGCGGCATCACGAGGAGCGCTATCGCGCGCTGCTGAAGAACGTCGAGACGGCTGAGGTGTTCGCCAAAAGCGAGGTCAGGGTGTGGGAGTGCCGGAACTGCGGCCATATCGTCGTGGGGCTGGCTGCGCCCGAGGTGTGCCCGACCTGCAATCATCCGCAGAGCTATTTCGAGCTGCACGCGGAGAACTACTGACGTGGGACGAAATCCAATGAATCCGAGGGACGCGGTGAAAACGCCGCGTCTTTTTCTTTTGTGCGCGCCGGCTCTTGCCACGGAGACGATGAACGTGGTATAATTACTTTGCAAGGCCAATAATGAACAGGAGCGCGTTTCCCGTTGGGCGCGACTTTAAGAAACGAGAGGACGAGAGATATGAAAACTTATGGCGCGCTGCATGAGGTTCATCTGTCACAGGTGCGGCCGGAGGGCTGGCTGAAAACCATGCTGGAGAAGGAACGGGACGGCTTTCCCGGCCATCTGGACGAAATCGGCTATCCCTTCAATCTGCCCTGCTGGACGCTCAAGAGCATGGCGGACGGCGGCTTTGAGCAGTGGTGGCCCTATGAGCAGACGGCCTACTGGATGGACGCGATGACGCGCGCGGCGCTGCTTTTGCGCGACGAGCATATGCTCTCGCGCTTCAAGGCGATCATCGATACCTCGATCGAGCGGGCGGAGGACGGCTTTATCGGCCCGAACGAGCTGCACAAAGCTGATCCGCGCAGCCAGTGGCCGCACGCCGTGTATTTCCGCGCGATCTACGCGATGTGGAGCATGACCGGCGATGAGAAGTATCTCCGCGCGCTTGAAAGGCACTATATGCTGCCCGATAACCGCTATGATCAGGATCGCGGCGCGGTGAATATCGAGACGATGCTCCGCACGGCGCTGGCGACGGGCAACGAGGCGCTCCGTCAAAAGGCGCTGGACAATTACGCGCGGCTTCAGGCGGACGTGGCCGACACGGCGGATTTCGGCTATCGGAAAATGCTCTCGGACGCGCCGACCGGCATACACGGCGTATCGCTCAACGAGATCGGCAAGCTGCCCGCCATTGTGTACGCCTTTACGGGCGACGGGGAGCAGCTGCGCGCGGCGGAGCATCTCTATGCAAAAATTCTGCGCGACCATATGCTGCCCGACGGCGTTCACTCCAGCAGCGAGAAAACCTGCGGCAACGGCGCGCTCAACTGCCATGAATCCTGCGATATTTCGGATTTTACATGGAGCGTCGGCTATCTGCTCGCGGCCACGGGCGACGGAAAATATGCCGATCTGATCGAACGGGCGATATTCAACGCCGCGCCTGGCGCGATGGCCCCCGATTTTAAGGCGATCCAGTATTTCTCCGGCGTGAATCAGGTGCGCGCCGCCCGCAACAGCTGCCATGTGGACGCGTTCCAGAACACGCCGCGCATGGCCTATCAGCCGCACCATTATCCCGAGTGCTGCGTGGGCAATATCGGCCGCGCATTCCCCAACTATGCGGCGCGCATGTACTGGGAGGACGGCGAGGGCGTCGTCTGCGCGCTCTATGGAGACAGCGAATACGCCGGCCGTGGACTGACGCTGCGCCAGACGGGCGGCTATCCCTTCGGCGAAACGATTGCCTTCAGGGTGAGCTGCGCCGCGCCGGTCGAGACGACGATCAGATTCCGTATCCCCGGCTGGTGCCGCGGCGCGTCGCTGGCGTTCAATGGGCGGGACGTGCCCCTGACGATCGACAAGGGCTTCGCGCCGCTGCACACCGTCTTCCGCGACGGCGATGAAATTGCGCTGCGCCTGCCCATGACGTTTACCGCGCACACGAGCGCGGAGGGCGGCGTGTATTTCGATTACGGGCCGCTGCTGCTGGCGCTGCGGATCCGCGAAAACTGGACGATCGACCGGCAGGAGCCGCGTCAGACGGCGGCATTCCCCGCGTGGAACGTGGAGCCGGAAAGCGAATGGCGCTATGCCGTGACGGGCGGCGAACGGCCCGAAATCGTGCGCCGCGCGCCGGACGAACGGGCGTGGTGGGGAGCTTGCCCGCTGGAGATCACGATCCCCGCGCGCCGGCTGAAGAACTGGGAGACTGTCAAAAAGATTTCTCTGTCGAAGCACGCGGACGAGGGCATCGACGCGCGGCAGATCGCCCTGGGTGCGACGGAAATCACCGATGATCTGGAGCAGACCCCGCCCCTGCCGGAGAGGACGACGATCGCAGTGGGGCTGGGCGAGGAAGAGCGCGTCGTGCTCGTGCCCTACGGCTGCACGCATCTGCGTATTTCTGTGTTCCCGCGCTATGAAGCGCGCTGAAGCCGCTTCCCGGAGGCGGATTCCATCCATGAATTGAGGAGGAGAAGGCTGTGCGGGGATTGTTGTGGAACTGGAGAACCATGGTAGGGGCCTTGGTGGAAGCACTGGATTGGCCGGAGACTGTCGTGACGGGGATCGGGATCACCGCCCTGATCATGTTGATTCTCTTCCTGATCGGACGCTGGGGGATATTCAGGAAATTCGGCGAGGCGGGCTGGAAGAGCCTGATTCCCTATTACTCT
>SFOF01000150.1 GCA_004552515.1 Clostridiales bacterium | reverse complement strand
TGACAAGTATCACTGCATGGAAGTCTGCATGGAATCTGCCGGCAGATTCTGGATTCCTGTCTTCAACATCCTCGAAAAAACCTGTCTTGTAACACTTGCACACCCCAAGTACATCAAACCGCAGAAGGGCAACAAAACTGACCGGAAGGATGCAAAGTGGATTTGCGACCTGTTCATGTGCGACATGATCAAGCCGTCCTTTATCCCGCCGCCAGCTATTCGCCATCTGCGCGATCTCGTCCGCTACCGGCGGCATCAGTATAGGGATACACGACACAGAAACGATTTTTGCGGGGAATAATGGAAGCCATAGGTCAATCCTCCTTCTCATAGTTAGCAACGTCGGTACTTGAGCGCCCGCTTGCTGGTCACCTCAAAGAGCAAAAGCGCGATCGTCACATTGACCGCCGGCGTGATAAACATGAACCACAGGCTGTAGAGCACGGTGTTGCGCATGATGCGCGCCAGTTCGACCGATGTGAAGAGGAAGCGGAAGTTCTCAAAGCCGACCCAGGGACTGCCGAAGAGACCCTTCGCCGGCATAAAGCGCCTGAACGGCAATATGATGCCGATCATGGGGACATAGTGAAACAGCGTAAACGCGAGCAGCGTCGGGACGCACAGTATCAGCAGCTCCCAGCTGGCCTTGTCCCGCCATATGCTCTTTTTCTTCACTCCGACTGATTTGCTCATGAAAGACACTCTCCGCTTTGTTTGATGAGTCCATTATACGTATTTCCATTTTCAGTTTCTACACACTTTTGACTCAATTCCGGCCATAAACGCAGAAAAAACCGGTCACATTGCCATTCGATTGACATCTTAACAGCGCAATGCTACAATTTTCTCATCGAAAGGCCGCAGCATGAACAGCCGCCACCTCGAGGCGCTCTCCGTCGGCGCGCTGGAATCGCGCTCTAATATTCCTCTCATCCGCGCGCGGTACAATGACGGAACATCACACAGGCTGAAGGAGAATCATCATGCGAATACTCTATGCAGAGGACGAGCGGGATCTAAACGACCTCGTGACGCGCCGCCTTGTCGCCGAGGGCTATGGCGTGGACAGCTGCCTTGACGGACAGCAGGCATGGGATTATCTTCAGGCCGCCGATTACGACGCGGCGATACTGGACATCATGATGCCGCATCTGGACGGGCTGAGCGTGCTCAAAAAGCTGCGCGCCGCCGGCAAAACCACGCCCGTGCTGCTGCTCACCGCGCGCGACGCCATCGCCGACCGCGTGGACGGGCTGGACAGCGGCGCGAACGACTATCTGGTGAAGCCCTTCGCGCTGGAGGAGCTGAGTGCCCGGCTGCGCGTGCTGACGCGTTCCCAGTTCGGCGCGGGCGACAGCAGACTCGTCGCGGGCGATCTGACGCTGGACACCGGCACGCGGCGCGTGAAGCGTGGGGGCGCTGAAATTGCGCTTTCCGCCCGGGAATATGCGCTACTGGAATACCTCATGCACAACAAGGGCATCGTGCTTTCCCGCGAAAAGATCGAAAATCACGTCTGGAATTTCGATTACGAGGGCGGCACGAACGTCGTGGACGTGTACATCCGCTATCTGCGCAAAAAGATCGACGACGGCCATGAGCGCAAGCTGATCCACACTGTGCGCGGCATGGGCTATGTGCTGCGGGAGGAGACGCCATGAAGAGAAGCTCGCTCCAATGGAAACTCACGCTGTGGTTTTCCGCCGCGCTCGTGCTCATGGCCGTGCTGACATTCATCGTGGTGTTCTTCGTGAGCCATTCCGTCCTGCAAAAGCAGCTGCGCACAGAGTTGATACACACCGTCGAGGACAATGTGGACGAGGTCGAGTTTTACCGAAGCATCGCGCAGATGGATCAGGACGGCGACACCGACCACTACATCCGCTACGGCGTGGGCTATCTCGAAATCGACGACGATTTTCTCGATCAGGTGAACGGCATGACCACCGCGCTCTATCACGAAAACGGCTCTCTGCTCTACGGCGAAAACCCCATCGCCGCGGCGGGCATGCTGGCCTTTGAGGACGGCGTGTGCCGCACAGTCCGCGTGCGCGGAGAAACCTGGTATATATTTGATCGCCGCCTCGAGCAGAACACCCTTCGCGATCTGTGGCTGCGCGGCGCCGTGCCCGAAACGCGAGCCGACGCGCCGCTGCGCGACATCGTGTACGTCTGCGTCTGGAGCCTGCTGGCGCTCACGCTCATCGCCATTGCCGGCGGCGTGCTGATCGCCCGACGCGCGCTGAAGCCCCTGCGCGCCATGGCGCTCACCGCGGCGCAGATCAGCGGCGGCGACGACCTGAAAAAGCGCATGCCCGACGGCGGCAGCGACGAGCTGGCGCAATTGGCCGGCGCGTTCAACGGCATGATGCAGCGGCTGGACGACGCCTTCGAGGCCGAGCGGCAATTCGCCTCGGACGCGTCGCACGAGCTGCGCACGCCCATGGCCGTCATCATGGCGCAGTGCGAGGACGCGCTTTCCGGCGAGAAAACCGGCGCGGACTACCGCGAGGCGCTCTCCGTCATCCATCGTCAGGGGCGGCGCATGAACCGCATGATCTCCGGCATGCTGGAGCTCGTGCGCATGGAGCGCAAGACCGACCGCTATGCTCGCGAGCCGTTCAATCTGAGCGCGCTGACCGAGTCCGTCTGCGAGGACATGGCGCTGATCTGCGAGAAGAACATCGCCCTCACTACAGACGTCGAGCCGGATATTTCCATCACCGGCGATCAGACGCTCATCACGCGACTGCTCGGCAACCTCATCGGAAACGCCTACCGCTACGGCCGGGAAAACGGCCATATCATCGTCACGCTGCACCGCGCAGGCAGCGCGATAGAGCTGACTGTATCGGACGACGGCATCGGCATTGCGCCTGATCAGCAGGAAAAAATTTTCCGGCGGCTCTATCAGGGCGCGCCCGAACGATCGGGCGACGGCGCGGGGCTGGGGCTGGCCATGGCGCGGCAGATCGCGCGTCTGCACGGCGGCGAGCTGACCGTCGTGAGCGAGGAGGGCAAGGGCAGCGCCTTCACCGCCCGCTTCCCCATGCAATGACATATAATGAAGAGAGCGGGATCTCCGGCGGGAGGTTCCGCTCTCTTTGCGCCGGGCAGGCAATCAGCGCCGCCTGCGGACAAAAACGGGAGCGCCGCAGGCTTGAGGGCACTTTTCAGAGAACTGACGCGTCAGGCTGTTCTTTCGAAGGCGCACTGTTTGACGGCGCTTCAGCAAAACGGCAGGCTGCGCATTCGGAGGAATCGGCGCACGGCAAAAATTTTATAAAAAATGAGCGCTTCTCATTTTCATCTCATCTGTGTCCTGTATCATAAGGCCATACCAAACAAGGAGGCGACTTCAATGAAAACGACACTCAAATCCACGCTGAAAGCCCTGCTGACTCTGACGTTCATACTGACGCTCCTGCTGAACGGAACGGCCTTCGCGCAGAGCGCCTTCGACCAGACCGCCGCTGAAAATCTGGCTCTGGAAGCCGCCGGCGCGACCCGCGAGCGCGCGCTGCTCTTCCCCACCGAGATTGAAACCGAGCACGGCCAGACGGCCTATGACGTCGAATTCCGGTGCGACGGCTTTGAATACGAATACTGGATCAGCACGACCGACGGCGCGATCATCAAGAGGGCCTGGGCGCTGACGAGCCAGAAGACGCTGGAAATGGCCGCCTATCAGGACGCGGCCGCCATCGTGATCGGCGAGCAGCAGGCGCTGGACAAGGCGCTCGCCGACGCGGGGCTGACTGAAGCGGACATCACGCTGCTGGAAATCAGCCTGGACACTGACGATATGCTGCGGCTCTACGAAATCGAGTTTTACACCGCGACGGCCGAATACGACTATGACGTGGACGCGGTTTCCGGCACTGTGTGCGGCGCGAGCATAGAATACTTCGCCGAAAACGAGACCGTGCGCCCCGGCCAGCAGCCCGCGAGCCCCGAAACCGTGTCCAGCGCTCAGGGAATCTCCCGCGAAAAGGCGCGCTCCATCGCGCTGAGCGACGCTTCTCTCTCCGCCGCCGACGTGACGTTCACCAAGACCAAGCTCGACCGCGAGGACGGCATGCTGGTGTACGAAATCGAATTTGTCACCGCTGCCGCCGAGTATGAGTACGAAATCGACGCGGTCACCGGCGCCATCCGCGAAAGAAGCATTGAGACACGCGCCACCGCTCAGCCCGCCGCCTCCAGCTATATCGGCGTGGATCAGGCCAAGAGCATCGCGCTGAAGCACGCGGGGCTCTCCGCCGCCGAGGTGTCCTTCACCAAGGCCAAGCTCGAGAAGGACGACGGCCTGCGCAAATACGAAATCGAATTCATCAAGGGCAGCACCGAGTACGAATACGAGATCGACGCGGCCACCGGAAGCATACTTGAATACAAGACCGAACAGGAGGAAGGCGGCGCGCCCACGCAGAGCAAGGTCATTTCCCTCGATCAGGCCAAGAGCGCCGCGCTGAAGCACGCCGGGCTGTCCGCTTCCAACGTCACATTCACCAAGGCCAAGCTGGACGACGGCAAATACGAAATCGAATTCGTCAGCGGCAGCGCCGAGTATGAATACGAGATCGACGCGGCCACCGGAAGCGTCCTCGAATATGACGTGGAGCGCAGCGAGCCCGCCCCCTCAAACGACAACCGCCAGCCTGATCGCGACGACGATCACGACGATAATCACGATGACGATCACGATGACGACGATGACGACGATTAATCCCGCCTGACGCGCTCCCGAAAGCATAGATGCGCCGCCTGTCCCCGCTTACACGGGATGGGCGGCGCGTTTTTTTAGCCTCTTTGAGCGGCGGGCGCGGCGCTTGATTGTGTAAAGCGCCGGGGCAGCGTAAGAAAGGCGAAAGCTCGAATGCCTCCGCCCGTGAATTGGTTTATTCATTATAGAGCCGGATTTCAAACAGCTGCGCCGTTTTGTGATCGCCGGAATCAAGTATGGTCAAGCGCACCTTCTCGGCGGCGATGGGCGCGAATGTGTGCACGCGATGGCGCAGGTTGTTGCCCGCCACGCGCGCCAGATCGCGCCACTTATCCCCGTCGAACGCCTCCAGCACATAGTCGGTGACCAGCGGGCGCGGGATTTTCGTCGCCAGATTGAGCAGCGACGGGTTGGTCATGTCGGTATCAAACGTCAGGCAGGCCGTGTTGATCGTCTGCTTTTCCGTCGAGGAGAGCATGACCCACTGCGGCAGTCCCTGATCGGGATCGGACGCCCACTCGTAATCCCGCGCAGAATGGATGCGGGAATAGCCGTTTATGACATTTGCTGCCGCGCAGTTTGCCGTCTCGATCACCGGCTTTTCGAGCAGCACGCAGTGCGTCTCATTGCGAATGTTAGGGAAAACGTTGCCCTCACTCTGCCGCTCCGAGCGCGTGTGATCCAGCGCGCTGCCCCGCCAGACCGGCTAGAACACGCCGCTGCACTTATCCGTCCACAGCCACAGATAACGCAGCTTCGTGTCCGCATTGATCGGGATTTCGAACCAGTCCGACGCATGTGCGGGCAGGCGCACTGCCACGGCGCACAGATCCTCCGACGTGGTGTAGCCGTCCGGATCGGCCTGTACGCGCACATGGAACAGCACATCGGCCGACGCGTCGTTCTTAGGATAACACAGGAAGCGTACTATCGTCAACGGGTATTGAAATATGCGGCGAAGCACGGGGTAACGAAGGCGGCAGAGCGATACAGGATGAGCCGCAA
>SFOF01000149.1 GCA_004552515.1 Clostridiales bacterium | reverse complement strand
CTTCTGACGGAAATCCTCGGGCGAGGAATAATTGGAGAAGCCAAAGGGTTCAACCTTTTCCGGATGGAAATCGGCGTTATAGCTCTTCTGGATCTTATAATCCTCACTGCCCTTGATGCCGCACTCGACAAATTCAAACGTCATGCCCTCATAGCCGAAGCGACCGGCCCAATAGCCTTCCTCCGTGTAGAAGTAATTGACGAGCTGCACAAGCTCCTTCGGATACTGGGTGTCGGCGCTGATGAGCACCTTCGCCGTGTTGGTCACCGCATTGTTCTTCCGCGTAATCGTCGGCTGAGCGCTGTACTCGCTGGTGAGCGCGCCAATCCAGGTAAAGTTCTCGGAGGTATACTGATCGCCCTTGGAATGTACGGAGGCGATGGCGCCGTCCGTGAACAGCGCGACCTGCTCATTGGCCGCCTTCGCCTTCCATTCGTCGCGCGTCTGGATGAAGGATTCCGGATCGATGCAGCCGTCCTCATAGAGCTTATGCATATACTTGAGATACATCTTGTAATTCTCGGTCGTCTCGCCCATGGTCAGGCGGCCATTTTCATCGAGCGTCCACAGCATATCGTTGGCGCTGGTGTAGATGCCAAATGCGTTGAGCAGCATATTCTCCACGCCCCCGGCATTGTCGCCGCTGAAGGAAATGCCCCATGAAATACACCGCCTGACCGCCCAGCCGCTCGATCAGGTTGTTGATGATTCCCGACGACGGCGAAAGGAAAATCTGGATCATGCCGCACACCACCACCGTGGATATGAAGTGAGGCGCGCATGACACCGTCTGAAACAGCCGCTTGGGCGCCTCGCGCTGCACCTCGTTGACCATAAGCGCCAGTATGATCGGCACTGGAAAGCCGATGAGCAGCGACAGCCCGGACAGCGTGAGCGTGTTCCTGAGAATGATCGGAAACCAGTAGGACTCCAGCAGCCGCCGGAAATTGCTCAGCCCCACCCATTTGCTGCCCAGAATCCCCAGCTTGAACTTATAATTCTTGAACGCAATGATGATGCCGTACATCGGCTTATAGACAAACAGCATGATATATGCCAGCGCCGGCAGCGCCATCAGGTACAGCTGCCAGTGCTCCAGCATCTTCCGCGCCAGCCGCCTGCCCCGCGCCGCCCGATTGATTCATCCGATTTTTTTTCCGCTTGTCCTATCCACTTCTCCTTCACGCGTTATTCATTCGCCCTCTGTACGCCCCATGCGCGTCTCTCTTCAGATGCCGCCGTTTCGCAAACGAAACCTTCTTTTTAATGAATCATTCATTTTCTTTTATGCTAAAATACCGCTAAAAAAATTACGTTTGTCAACTTGTTTTAGAAAATAAAATTATTTTTATTTCAGGGGCTAAAAAAAGACCGGCGACGCTGCCTGCATCGCCGGAAAGAAGATATTTACCGCCCGACCTTGGCGGCCTTTGCGCCGCTGCGCACGGAGGTGAGGATATTGGAATCATAGGAGAACACGCTCTTGTTGCGATCGGCCCACGCCTTGAAGGCGGCGTCCACCATCGCGTCGATCAGCTGCGCGAAGCTGACGCCCACCGGCTCCCACAGATAGAACGCCAGCGAGCCGGGAATGGTGTTAACTTCGCCCAGATAGACGCGATCCTCGTCCTTGTCGATGATGTAATCCACGCGCGTCACGCCCTTGCAGTCCAGCGCGCGGAACACGTCGGCGGTCGTCTGCCGGATGAACGTCTGCTTTTCATCGTCCACCGGCGCAGGGATCTTGCGCTTGAGCGAACTCATGCCCTTGCCGGAATTGCCGCGCAGATACTTCTCGGAGAAGTCGAGCAGCTCCTTGTCGTCCCAGCGCACGGGCATTTCGGTTTCAGACACGCGCACATCCTCGGCATAGCCCAGCGCCGAGCAGTTGACCTCCTCGATCGCCGTGACCGCCTTTTCGATCAGCACGCGCCGGTCATAGGAAAACGCCACCTCGAGCGCATGAACAAGGCCGTCCCGGTCGTTCGCGCGGCTGATGCCGATCGACGAACCGAGATTGGCGGGCTTGACGAACATCGGATAGGAAAGCGCCTGCTCACAGCGCGCGACCACAGTGTTTCTGTCGCGCTCCCACTCGCCGCGCTCCGCCCAGGTATCGGGCAGCACGGGGAAGCCGCAGCCGCGGAAGAGCTGCTTCATGGCGATTTTGTCCATGCCCACGGCGCAGCCCAACGTGCCGGAGGACGCGAAGGGCACGTTCATCAGCTCCAGCATTCCCTGAAGCGTGCCGTCCTCGCCGTTCAGGCCATGCATGACCGGCAGCACCACGTCGATCGTCTTTTCAACGCAGCGTCCGCCGCCGAAGAGCTTTTTCTTCTCGGTGGGATAATCGATCAAGAGCAGCTTGCCCTTTTCGGCCACGGGGAGGACGTGCGTCACCTGCGCGGGATCAAAGCTCAGATAGAACGTCATATCGGCCAGCTTTTCGCCGATATACCAGTCGCCCTCGCGGGAAATATACACGCGCGTCACGTCATAGCGCGCCGAATCGGCCGCCATCGCCGCCTGAAGGCCGGAAATGATCGATACGTCGTGCTCGCAGGTTCTGCTGCCGAACACGACCGCGAGATTCGTTTTCATAGATCGCATCCCTCCGCGTTACTTCTCATTATAATTGTCGGGCAGGTCATTCTCGAACAGCACAACGTCATTCGGCCGCCCAATCTGGCCGAGCACCGCCGTGGCCTCGTCAAGGCTGGCGGTCACATGGATGTGCTCGTCGGCCATGCCGCCCGCGCGCAGGCCCTCCACGATGGGCTGCGTGTGCTTTTTGCCCACCAATATCGCCTCGTCGCACTTGCCCGCCATCTGCGCGCCGAAGCGGCGGTTGATCTCCGCTTCCTTCTCGCCCTGCTCCACCATGCCGGGCGTCACCACGACGCGCCTGCGCCCCTCGAAGGCCGAGAGCACGTCGAGCGCCGCGTTCGCCCCCACGGGGTTCGAGTTGAACGCGTCGTCAATGATGGTCATGCCGTTCGCGCCGCTCAGGAGCTGAAGCCGATGCTCGACCGGCTCGAGCCTGGAAACGCCGCGCGCGATCTCCTCCATCGTCAGCCCCAGATACCGCGCGACCATGCAGGCCAGCGTGACATTGCCGATGTTGTGGCGGCCGAGCAGCTTCGTATGGCACTCGATTTTCTCGCCCGTGCGCTTATCGGAGAGCGTAAAGCGGCTGCCCTCCGCGCCCACGGCGATGTCCTCCGCCTTCATGTCCAGGCCCATGCCCTGCGTGCCGGTGAGGAATTTTTCGCACGCCGCGCGCTGATAGAGCTTATCGACCCACGCGCCGTCCGCCGCGAAGAATGCCGCGCCGTTTTCCGGCAGGCCCTCGACCAGCTCGAATTTCGTATTCGCCACCGTCTCGATGTCGCCGAACGTCTCCAGATGCTGCTCGCCCACCGAGGTAAGCAGGCCCAGCCGCGGATGCACCAGCTCCACCAGCTCCCTGATGTCGCCCACATGGCGCGCGCCCATCTCGGCAAGGAACACCTGATGGTGCTTCTCCAGCTGCTCGCGGATGACGCGGGTCAGGCCCATGGGCGTGTTGAAGCTCGAGGGCGTGGCCAGCACGTCGAACTTTTCGGACAGGATCGTCGCGAGGATGAACTTGGTGCTGGTCTTGCCATAGCTGCCCGTGATGCCGATTTTGATCAGATCGGGGCGGTCGTCCAGCCTGCGCTTCGCATCCTGAAGATAGTGATCAGAAATCTTCTTTTCAACCGGCTTCATGCACGCGCCCGCCGCCAGCGGCAGATACGGCGCGGCGACGAACACGATAAAGCCCGGCAGCCTGAACACCAGCGCGATCAGCAGCGCCGCAAGAAGCGCAATCACGATGAGCGCGGCATAGAGCCGCTTCATGCGCGGCGTATAGGTCAGCGGCTTCTTTTCCGGCTGCATATGAAACGCACGGTCGAGCAGCACGGCAAAGAGCGCAAAGCCGATAAGCGCGATAATCCCCGCGGCGATCTGGCTGGCCGCCGCGCTCAGGAACACGCGCAGGATCAGCCACAGCGCGTAATAACCGGCCGTCGCGCTCACGCCGATGGTCAGCGCGCCGCTCTGACGGCTGTGATTCTTCTTCAGCCAGCGCACATAGCCGTCCAGCTGATAGCTCTCCAGCTGGAGCATATGCAGATAATACCGTGAAACCAGCGCGGTCAAAAGCGCGCTCAGGACGGCAATGACAATCTTCATCTCTCTCCTCCGTTATTTCAAAAAGCTCTCGGCGATCAGGCGGAACTCGCCGTATTTGTCCAGATAGGCGAAATGCCCGCAGCCCTTGAGCACGACCAGCCCCGCGTCGGGAATCTCCTTTTCCATCTGCTGCCCCATCCACAGCGGCGTGGCGGTGTCGTTTTCGCCCCAGACGAGCAGCGTGGGCGCTTTGATTTTAGCAAGGCAGGGCGTTAAATCCTGAGCGATCACGCGGTTGAACGTCTGGCGCATGAACGGGGTCAGCGCGCGATAGTCCGCCGAACCGAAATGCTGCACGAGCGCCTCGCGCCACAGATCGATCTTTTCCTCGCCGAACAGCCTCCGCATAAACGGCCTGCCGACCAGAGAACGCAGCGCCTTATACACGCGCGTCTTAAACGGCGTTTTTCCCGATTTGCGGCTCGGGACGCCCGCCGCGCCGGTCAAAAGCAGCTTTCCCACCGCGTCCGGATGCTCGGCGGCGAGCAGAATCGCCACGCGCGCGCCGAACGAGTGCGCCACAATGTCCGCGCCGCCGATGCCGATTTCCTCCATGAACGCGCGGATATACTCCATATACTCGGTCACGGACCAGGGGCAATCGGGCTGATCGCTGCGGCCATGGCCGGGAAAATCGACGGCATAGACGCGCCGCGTCGTCTCGAAATCGCGCGTCACGGGCAGGAAGCTCTCGCAGCGCCCGCCCCAGCCGTGCAGCAGAAGCAGAGGCCGCCCGAACGAGCCGTGCACCTCGTAATACATTTTAACTCCGCGCGCTTCAAAGATCATATCAAGCCACAGCCTCCTCATTTTCTTTCTATTGTATACCATTTGCGTGAAAAATGAAAGAGACAATTTCCAGAAATGGCGCAAAAAGGGACGTTAAATCCGTCAAACCCGCACTTCTCCCTCAAAAACAGGCGTCGCGGGGCCGGTCATCAGGATATGGCCGTCTGTCTCGCGCCATTCGATGGTCAGCGCGCCGCCGGGCAGTGCCACCTGCGCCCTGCGCTCGGCCAGCCCCGCCGAAACCGCCGCCGCCAGCACAGCGCACGCGCCGCTGCCGCAGGCCATGGTCTCGCCCGAGCCGCGCTCCCACACGCGCACATTAAGCCGCGTCCGGCTGACAGCCTCGGTAAACTCGATGTTCGCACGCTCCGGAAAGAACGCGTGCCCCTCAAAGGCCGGGCCGAGCGTGTAAAACTCGGCGCCCTTTGCGCTTTCCTCGAACGTCACGGCGTGCGGATTGCCCATCGACACCGGCCAGAACGTGAGCGTGCGCCCCGCGGCGGTCAATCTGACCGGCTCGTTCACGACAGGCGCGCCCATGTCGGCGGTGACGCTTTGCACCTCGCCGTCCTGAACGTCCAGCCAGACGGTTTTAAGCCCCGCGCCGGTTACAATGTTCATCTCGGTTTTCCGGCAGAGGTTGTGATCGTAGAGATAACGCGCGGCACAGCGCAGGCCGTTGCCGCAGATCTGCGCTTCGCTGCCGTCGGCGTTGAATATACGCATCCGCGCGTCG
>SFOF01000148.1 GCA_004552515.1 Clostridiales bacterium | reverse complement strand
TCCCTACGATGTGTACGCGGGCAAGACCTTCCTGCTCCCCAGCGGCTTCACGCTGGACGGCTACAAGGCGGTTTTCGCCGATCCGAACATCGTCACGGGCTATGGAAACTCCGTGCTCTACACGGTCCTGGGCACGATCTACTCCGTCGCGCTGATCTACATGACCGCCTATCCGCTCTCCGAGGCCGATCTGCCCGGCAGGAAGCTGATCGCCATCTATTTCCTCATCACGATGTACTTTGGCGGCGGCCTGATCCCGAGCTATCTGACCGTCAAGAACACCGGCCTGATCGGCACGGTCTGGGCGATGTTCGTGCCCGGCGGTCTGGCGGCCTCCCACATGATTATTGCGCGCAACTACTTTGAGAACAGCATCCCCGCCTCCATCAAGGAAGCGGCCGAGATTGACGGCGCGAGCAAGCTCACCGTGTTCTTCAAGATCATCATACCGCTCTCCCGCCCGATCATGGCGGTCATGGTGGTGTTCAGCATGGTGGCCTACTGGAACGAATGGTTCACCGCGCTGATCTACCTCAAGGGCTCGCAGGCCCCACTGCCGCTGGTGCTGCGCAACATCCTCATCAAGAGCAGCGCGTCCGCGGCGCAGGCCAGCACGATTTCCGGCGGCTATGCGGAACTGAACAAGATGACGGAAATGATCAAGTTCGCCTCGATCATCGTGGCGGCCGCGCCCATGCTGATCATCTATCCGTTCGTGCAGAAGTATTTCGAGCAGGGCTTCATGACCGGCGCCGTCAAGGGCTGATCGGATCCCCCGCTTGCAAATAGATACCCCTCAACCGATCGAAAGGAGAATACACAATGAACCGCATCTCGAAGCTTCTGGCGCTGTGCCTGGCGGCCGCGCTGATGCTCACCGGCGTCGTTGCGGGCGCTGAGGAGCAGACCGCGTTCAACATCATCTCCGGCATCTCCGCGCTCTCCGGCGGCTACGACGACAATCCCGTGCTCAAGCAGCTGCAGGAAGAAGCCGGCATTACCATCAACTGGGACTGCATGAGCGACTCGCTGAGCGAGCAGGTCAACATCCGCATCGCCGGCGGCGATCTGCCCGACGCCTTCAACGGCGTGAGCTTCAACAACTACGATCTGCTGACTTACGGCGAGGACGGCACGCTGATCGACCTCACTCCCTACATTAACGCCGACGTGATGCCCAACCTCACCGCCATTCTGGAGGCGCATCCCGAGATCCGCGCGGCCATCACCATGAGCAACGGCGCGATCTACGGCCTGCCCGCCGGCGAGCAGATGGGCACCGCGGGCATCGGCAAGGAGGAGGACTACTCCATCTTCACCGTGCCGCAGTTCTCCATGATCAACAAGAAGTGGCTGGACGAGCTGAACCTCGAGGTGCCCACCACGCTGGACGAGCTGCACGACGTGCTGGTCGCCTTCAAGGAAAACGACATGAGCCACAAGGTGTACGGCAATCCCGAAGGCTCCACGCTGCCCATGTCCACCGGCTTTGACCAGTGGTGCTGGGGCCAGAACATCTTCTACGCCGGCTTCGGCTTCACCAACTGGACCAACGACGTCTGCAACGACCTGATCCTCCAGCCGGACGGCAAGGTCAACTTTGTCTCCGACGACGACAACTACCGCGCCGCGCTGACCTACTTCCATAACTGGTACGCCGAGGGTCTGATGGATCCCGAGACGTTCAGCCAGGACACCACTCAGCTGATGAGCAAGTGCTCCCAGGGCTATGTCGGCGTGTCCACCTGGTGGTACATCGAAGAGCTGATGGGCAACTATGCCGAGGACTATGTGTTCCTGCCCGTGCTGACCGGCCCCGACGGCACCAGCAATGTCACCGTCCGCACCGGCGGCGCGATCAACGCCGGCCAGCTGAGCGTCAGCAAGGCCTGCAAGAGCCCCGAGAAGCTGCTTGCCTTCTACGACAAGTGGTACGACGGCGAAACCGTCATGCAGCTGCAGTACGGCCCGATCGGCGAGTACTTCACCGGCAAGGACGACAACGGCCTGTGGCTGAGCATCACCGAGGACGAGTGCCGCGAAAAGTACGGCAAGAGCGCCGGCGAGCTGAAGAGCCAGCTGGAGGTCAACGGCCCCAAGCTGATCCTGTCCAACTACTATAACGACGTGTTCAAGATGGAGGATCGCGCCATCGAGCGCCTTGAGGATCTGTACAACTACTGGATGCCCTATGTGAAGGACACCACCACCTACCCGATCGACTGCGTTTACACCCCCGAGGAGCTGGACACCATCGACATGTACCGCTCCGACTTCGAGAACGCCGTCGCCGAGCAGGAAGCGCTGTGGCTGCGCGATGGCGCGCCCACCGACGACGAGTGGAACGCCTATGTCAAGAATCTCGAGCGCTGCGGCATGAACGAGCTGCTGGAGGTCTATCAGGCCGCCTACGACCGCTACGCCGAGGCCAAGTAATTCCCGCCCCACTCTCCCCAATTCATAGCACCGCGAGGCCCTTTCCCATCCCTGCGGGAAGGGGTCTCGCTTTTATGACGTCCAAAGGAGGAAAAATCCCATGCGCTGCAAGGAAACGCTGCTGGCTGAAAGCCGCGCCTATGAGCGGGCGCTCTCCGCGTTCATTCCCGAGAGCGACCGGCCGCTCGTCCATCTCACGCCCATGGTCGGCTGGATGAACGATCCCAACGGCTTCTGCCACTATAACGGCGAATATCATCTGTTCTATCAGTATTACCCCTACGACACCGTGTGGGGGCCGATGCACTGGGGGCACGCCGTCAGCCGCGATCTTGTGCGCTGGGAGTATCGCCCCGCGGCCCTCGCGCCCGATACGGCTGCCGACGAGGGCGGCTGCTTCTCCGGCAGCGCCGTGCCGCTGGACGACGGGCGGCTGATGCTGGTCTACACCGGCGTGCAGAAGGAAAACGCCGAGCATCCCGAGCGGCAGGCGCAGTGCGTGGCCATCGGCGACGGCACGGATTTCGTGAAGAGCGAGAAGAAGCCTGTCATGCCGGCGGCGCTGCTGCCTGCGGGCTACAGCGCGCGCGATTTCCGAGATCCCAAAATATGGCGCGGCGCGGACGGGCGCTTCTACTGCGTCGCGGGCAACCGCCATGAGACGCGGCAGGGCGCGGCGGTGCTCTTCGAGAGCGAGAACGGCCTCGACTGGCGCTTTATTGGCGAGCTGGACGCAAGCCGGGGCGAGGTCGGCCGGATGTGGGAATGTCCGGACTTCTTCGCGCTGGATGGGACGCACGTCCTGCTGGTCAGCCCGCAGGAGATGGAGGGCGACGCGGCGCTCGGCTTCCATCCGGGCAACAACACCGCCGCGGTGATCGGCGATTACGACGAAACAACGCACGCCTTCACGCGGCGCGCCCTCCAGCCGGTGGACGAGGGCTTCGAGTTCTATGCCCCGCAGACCACGCTCACGCCCGACGGACGGCGCGTGATGATCGCCTGGATGGAGGACTGGGAGACGCAGGCCGGCAAGGCGCGCACGCACAAATGGTTCGGCCGCATGACGCTGCCGCGCGAGCTGTTCATGAAGGACGGGCGGCTCTGCCAGCGCCCCGTGCGCGAAATAGAGACGCTGCGCAGCGATTCCGTGTCCGTGCAGGGCGCGCTGATCGACGGCGACGCGGCGTTTCGGGGCGTTCAGGGCCGCGCGATCGACCTCACCGCGACGCTGCACATCGGCAATGCCGCCTGCCGCCGCTTTGAAATGCGTTTTGCGGAGGACGAACGCCATTACACGCTCGTTCGCTGCGACCTTGAGCGCGGCGCGGTGACGTTCGACCGCTCGATGAGCGGCAGCCGCCGCAACATTCCGCACACGCGCACCGTAAAGGCGGACTGCGCGGACGGACGGCTGACGCTGCGCCTGATCCTGGACGGGGACAGCGCCGAGCTGTTTGTCGGAAGCGGCGAGCACACGGTATCGGCGCTCATCGACACGCCGCTTACGGCGGAGGGGATTTCCTTCCATGCCGACGGCGCGATTCACGTCGATATTGAAAAGCACGCGCTTAAAAAGTAATCGCATATATAAGGAGCAGGACGTATCGTGAAGATATGTCCTGCTCTTTGCGTGTGCGCGGCTTGTGAGACGGCTCGAGTGAACGCGTGCGGCGGGCGGCGCGGCTGATGAGCTTGCCGTGCGTGTTAGCGGCGTTTTGCGCATCCCGCTTCCGGCACGCTCATCTGCATCGGCAAATCCATTTTGCCCTCCGCGCGGCGGAGAAAATTTCAAGTGTTGAATATTCTGTTCCGGCTATCCCGGCGGCAAAGCTGCGCGGCGGCTGGGGGAGAGTCTTTTGCGCATCGCGCGATCCTTTATGCTGACGAACGCGCGCGATCTGCGTCGGGCGGCGGGAACGTTTTCTTATGCGCTTATCGCCGCTGCCGGTATTCCTTCGGCGGCATCCCGAAATACTCCTTGAAGGCGGCGGTGAGCTTGCTCTGGCTCTCGTAGCCCACGCGCTGGGCGATCTCGGCAATGCTCAGGTCGCTCTCGCGCAGCAGCTGCGCCGCCAGACCCATGCGGTGCTCCTTCATGTGCGCCGCCAGCGACGTGCCGTAGACCGACTTGAACACGGTCTTGAGCGTCGTCGGGTTCATCAGATAGCGCCGCGACAGCTCCTCGATGGTCACGCGCGTCTCGATGTGGTGGGTCAGATCCTCGTGGATCTCGCGAATGATCGCCACCTGCTCGGCGGTGTGCGCGCTGATCGCGTCGTCGGGCGCTTTCTCGGCGCGCGGCTCGGGACGGCTCAGCCACAGCAGCAGCTCGATCACGCGGGCGCGCCGCCAGCTCAGGCGCAGGGGAGAGGACGCGTCGCCCGCCTCGGCGTACAGCCCCTGAAGGAGCGCGCGCAGCGTGTCGTCGGCCGGCGCGGCGGACAGGGGAGAGGTGCAGTATTTGTCCCAGAGCGCCTCGCCGGTCACGTTCGCCTCGGCAATCAGCGCGGCGGGCTGCTCGGTCAGCTTTTTCAGATCGACGCTCACGCACAGCCCCTCGAACGCTTCGCCGCCCGGCTCGGGGGCCAGATCGTCCCACGCGGCGGCGGCGTTCAGCGCGCAGTCGTCCGGGGCGAGCGCCACGCGGCGATTGTCGCTGCCGCGCCAGGCGAGACTCCCGCGGCGGCAGTACCAGATCAGCAGCGTGTAATCGGCGCTGCGTGCGCAGTCGGGCGGCGTCTCGCTCGTCAGGCTGACGTAGCGAAGCTCGATGCCGGGAAAGAGCGCGATTGTCTCGGACGCGCATTTTTCGCGCGTTTCACAGGCGCGGCAGAGCGCGCAGGCGCATTTCATGATCGCTTCACCGTCCTTCCGGGCAGGCGATGGCCATGACCTGCTCGATCATCTGGTGCAATAGCCGGCTCTGCGCGGTATCGGCGGCGCGGTAATAGACCTCCTTGCCCTCGCGGCGGCTGACGATCAGACCGCTGTTTTTAAGCGGCCGCAGGTGGTGCGACACCGCCGGACTGGACATATCCATCATCGCCGAGATGTTCACCACGCACTCCTCGCAGTGGCACAAAAGCCAGAATATCCGCACGCGCGTCGGGTCGCCCAGCTGGCGGAATACATCGGCGATCGCCTGAAAATCGCCGGTCTTTTCCAGCTGTGCGCGCATGGCGCCGGGCAGCCTTTCCTCGCCGTGATGATGCGGCAGCTTTGAATAATCCATAAATACGCCTCCGTTTCGCCCGATCGGACAGGATTTTCGCCCCTTTGGCAGAGCCTGAGCGGCCGGCCTTGACTTTATTTCATGG
>SFOF01000147.1 GCA_004552515.1 Clostridiales bacterium | reverse complement strand
TTATTTTACTTTAATCGACCTTGGCCGTCAGATTTCGACCGTCAGGCCGTCCCAGGCGATGATGAAGCCGGGCAGGCGGCGCTCCAGTTCCTCGATGGGCACAAGGCCGTTGTGCGAGAAGTGGTTGGCCACGAACACGGTGTGCATATCTGCCGCGCCGCTTTTGAGCAGCTTATCGCGCATGCGCAGGTTGTCGGCGCAGCCCATGTGGCCGACGTAATTGGCTTGCAGCACGCCGTTGGTGCAGTCCATCGAGATGAGATCGATTCTCCGCCCGGCGAGGAATTCCATGTCGGCGGGCGTAAATTCGTCGGTATCGTGGGCATAGAGCAGGCTTTTGCCGTCCTTCTCGATGAGATAGAACAGCGCTTCCTCGGCGCGCATATAGGCGCGATTTTCAAACACGACCGGCCAGCCCGCGCCCGCGCCGCTGCTGATGCAATGCACGGCCTCCAGCGCGGTGACGGCGTAATCCTCGATCTGCACCGTCTCGAAGGGAACTATGCGCTTAAAGCCGATATAGCGGCTCTCAAACGGCGCGACCTCCCTGCCAACGGCCTCATTGCCGTAAATGGTCATCTGCGGCACGTCGTCGTTAAGCTGCGCAAAGCCCGGCCTGCGATAGAATATATCGTGCGAGAAATGATCGTCGTGGCTGTGGGTCACCAGCACGGACTTCATGTAGGTATAGTCCAGGCCGTAATCGAGCATCTGCTTGTAGGAATCGGGGCCGAAATCCAGCTTGAGCCGGCCGTCGATCATCGAGCCGGAGCGCGTGCGCACCTCATGGCCGCCTTTCACGCGGGCGTAGCGGCAGAAATCGCAGGTGCAGAACAGCGCCGGCGCGCCCTCCGCAGCCGCGGTGCCCAGATACTGAAGTTTCATCGTTTACAGCGTCCTCTCTGCGTGTCTTGTGAAAACATCATCAAAAAGCGGCCAGAAAAAGACGCGCTCCTTCCGGCCGCAAAATGGAACGGTTATTCCTCGTCCCCGGCGCCGTCCTCGTTGTAATTGGCGCTGACGATCTCAAACAGCTTATCGGCCAGATCGTCGTCCTCGACGGCGGTGAACTCGACGTTCTCGTCGTCGCCCTCGATCGGCACAACCTCCATGAAGAACACCTCGGCGTCGCCGCAGTCGCAGGGCTGATCGGGATCGCACGCGCAGGCGGCCTGCTCCTCGGTCAGCTCGGTCATGACGGCGTATTCCTTGCCGTTATAGTAGAAATACTCCAGAACCTGTACGGTCACGTCGTTGCCTTCCTCGTCGGTAAAGACGAAGATTTCCGGCTCCTGGTTATTATTCTGCATCAAAACATCCTCCTAAAGGGCCGTGCGGCCCGCGTCGCTGATGGTATTATAGCCGATCCCGCCTATAAAATCAAGAGCGTGTTTGGAAAGACGTTCAATCCTTCAGCAGGACGGCCGCGTATCCATAGGGCGCGAGCGTCAGCGTCTCGCCGCTCAGCTGCGCGCCGCGGCCGATCAGCGTTTTCTCCGCCGCGCCGGGCAGCGCGAACGCCTCATGCCCCGCGCCGAAATTGACCGCCACGACGGCGCGCCGGCCGTCCTTCTCGCGCGCAAAGGCCAGCCTGTCGCCGTTTGCTTCCAGCCAGACCGTCTTTCCGGACGTGAACGGCTCACTCTTTCTCAGCGCGATGAGATCGCGTATCAGCGCGCGCCGTCGCTCAGCCTCGGGCGTATCCGAGCGCGCCCAGTCGACCGTGCAGTCCAGTCCGCCGCTGTAATCGCGGCTGAACCAGATGCTGTGGCGGTGATCGTCGCACACCTCGTCGCCGTTATAGAGGAACATCACGCCGTCGATCAGCGCGTTGACGACGAATGAGAGATCGACGCGCTCGGAGGACTGAACCACATCGTAGCGGCGCTCGTACACGTCGTTGGCATAGTCGTGATTGGTCAGCGCGCGCAGATAGGGATAGCCGCCCGCGAATTTCTCATGCGCCGCCTTCAGCTCTTCAGCGCCCCGATCGTTCAGGAACATATCGAGCCAGGCGCGCGTCCATTCAAAGCCATAGAACCAGTCGAAGCCCGCATCCTTCACCGGATCGGGACGCCCCTCGTTGAGCATCAGAAAGTCCGTTTTGAGCAGGCGGCAGCGGCGTATGCCCTCCTTCCAGAAGAACTCCGGCACCAGATCGCCCACATCGCAGCGATAGCCGTCCACATCGAACTTCTCGATGAAATAGGTCATATTGCCGTACATATATTCGCGCAGCGCCGGATTAGTGTAATTCAGCTTCGGGAAGCACCACACGCCTGTGTCGGGCGAGCCGTCCGCGCGGCGCACGATGTAGTCGGGATGCGCCTTCAAGAACACCGCCATCGGCCCGCAGTGGAAATACACCAGATCCAGCATGACCTTCATGCCCAGCGCGTGCGTATGCTGCACAAACGAGCGGAGCGCGTCATCGTCGCCGTATTCCGGATCGATTGCAAAATAGTCCTTCATGCGATAGGGGTTGCGCGGATTGTTGAAGCCAGCCTTCTTCTGGCGCTCGCTCCAATACTCGAGATTTTCGTCGTCATCCGCTTGCACAACGGGGCAGAGATACACCACGTCCGTGCCCAGTGCGGCGATTTCCTCCAGATGCGCCTCGGCGGCGCGCAGCGTGCCTTCCCGCGTCATGGCGCGCAGAAAAATCTGATAGATGACCATATCGTATCCTCCTTCGTATCTTCAGAGAGCCGTACTCTCAGGTTTCATGCTTCAGAAGTATTGTAGCACACCGGGCGGAATACGCGCCTCACGCATATTACGCATTTTGGAAACAATCTTCCGCATTTGGCCGCCTCAGCGGATAATCCGCGCCCGCGCGCCGCTCTTTCCCGCCGCCGAAAGCAGCGCCTCGTCGCTCACATCGTCGCTTCGCCACACGCACAGCGCCGCCTTGCCCGGCACCGGCTCGGCCGCCACAACGCCGTGAATGGCCGAAATGGCCTCCCGCGCGCGCATCATGGGCTTCAGCCCGCCCTCGAGTGAAATCTCTCTCCGCCGCATAAAAAACACCTCCCCGCGCAGTATGTCCCGCGTCGAGAAGGTCTATTCGATGTTGATCATTCCAGATTGTCGAGCGAAACGGTGAAGCACTCGCCATCCCCGGCCAGCGCCGCCATGCGCTGATAGTAATCCTCAGCCGCCTCGCCGTCCAGCCGGTCCAGCGCGCGCACCGGCACGAAGCGCAGGCTCGTCACCGCGTCGGGCAGGGCGCGGCCGCTTACCGACAGGCTGATGACCGGCGTATCATAGCCGCTCTCTTCATGCGCGTCGATCGACAGGCTCAACGCGTAATCGATGTTCAGCAGACAGCCGTCCTGATCGAAGATCAGATACCACGCGCATTTCGGCTCGATGCGCTCGTCGGCGATCACGTCGTACTCGATCGCCGTAGCGGTATCGCTGAGCGCGAGCCGGTTCAGTATGACCGTGCGCCCAGGCAGCTCGAAGCGCCGCGCGCCGTCGATTTCGGCGGTCGGACGGGCGGCCGGCGTTATGGTATCCGGCGCGGCGCCCGCCATATACGCAAGCGCAAGCCCCGCGGCGGCCAGCGCGCCGAAAAGCACGATCACCGTCAGGCCGACCGCGCGCCGGACAGACCGGACGGAACGCGGCAAAGCATCGGACATATCCTGAGACATACGGTCGCCTCCTCAGCGCGCAGACGCGGCATTTTATACCATATTAGACGCGCTGAGAAGCGTGAGGTTGACTGAGCATGAAAAAATTTTTTATGAGAAGGGCGTGCCGGTTTCGTCGAGCGTACCGGCCTCGCTGCGGTATTTGGCGGGAGACACACCGAAGTTGAGCTTGAACAGCCGCGAAAAATAGCTGAGACTGGGAATGCCGACGTTCTCCGCGATGACGTTGACCGGCAGGCGCGTTGTGAGCAGCATTTCCTTGGCGCTGTCCAGCCTCTTGCCGGTGACATATTCCGAAAATCCCAGGCCAACCTGATTTTTGAACAGGCGGCTGAGCGTATAGACCGATATGCCGAACGCGTCGGCCACGGCGCTCTGGGACAGATTGGGATCCCTGAAATTCTCCTGAAGGTAGGCAAGGATCCGGTCGCGCAGCTGCTCGATGCTCTTTGCATTGCCGTCATCCTTCGCGCTTTGCTCCGGCTTAAGCGGCGCATCGTCGGGCGTGCTCAGACAGTCGGCATAGGAGATGTGAATGTCGTTGATGCTGTGCACAACGCGGCCGCTGCGCAGTTCGAACGGCTCCGGAGCGCGCCGCCTGAGATAGGCGGTCATGTAATCCAGCAGCACCGCATTGCGCTCGCCCGCGATCAAATAAATCATCACCGTGTGGTCTCTGCCGGGAATGTCGGTGATATAGCAGGTGATGTGCAGCCGCGCGGAAATCTCGGCGGTCAGCGTCCGGCGCTCGATGGTGTTGAGCCGCTGCGGCGAGAACGTCAGCACGCCGAAGCAGCCCGTATAGCGCGACAGACCGAGGTTCTCCAGATCGCTCTCGGCAATCGGATGACCATAGAGGAGATTGCTCAGCAGCAGATCAATGACCATCATGTTCAGCTCGGATTTTTCATCGTTGACCTGCTCGAACGAGCGGGAAATGACCTCCAGCTCGCTGCCCTCCGCCGAGCCGGAAAGCGACTTGGCCAGCCGGTAAATCGGATTGTAGGTCACATAGATCAGCAGCGCCATGGAAATCAGCAGCGAAATCCCGAAAAAGAACAGCACGCGCCGCGCCATATCATAGAACTGGTTCAGGCTGCTCGTCAGGCTCTCCTCCGGCATCACGCCGACATAGCGATAGCCCAGATAATCGCGCCCGGACTGGAACACACGCCAGGTCGTCCCCGCCCGCGTCAGCGACTGAACCGTCCTCTCCGCGTCAAAATCGGAAAAATCAATGAAATAATCGGTCGAGGTCGTATAGATCAGCGCGTTGGTCTCCGCATCCAGCACGGCATAGTGCATGGCGGATGGCTGCACCTCGGCGGAGAACAGCTCGTCCAGACGGGCGAAGAGCAGCACGCTCTCGCGCGTCAGCCCCAGCCGCACGCGCACGGCGGCATATACCATGCAGGTATTCTCATCATAGAGCGGACAGAAGGAGAGCGTCTTGCCGCTTTTGTTGGCCATAAAGGCGCACATGCGATTGATCAGCGCATCGCTCTTCAGCCCGAGGTAGTATCGGGCGTAGCCGTACGCGCCGTATTTGCCGCGGCGCGTAATCAGGCAGTCGTCCTCGGCATAGTAAAGGCCAAAGTTCGTGCCGCTGTACTGGTCGAGCGCGTTCATGAACGTATAATAGTAGTAGGGACTCTGCTCCAGACTGGGAATTTGCAGGCAGAACAGCGCGCTCTGGCTGTCCCGACTGTTTTCGGCGATCTGATAGGCCTCGTTCTGCAAAAGGACGAGCTTGTCGACAAACCGCTCGGAAAACGCGTCGGTCAGCGCGAGAGCGCTGTTTTCATTGGCGCGCTGCACCTCGTTGTAGGAGCGCCGCAGCATCGCCGACATGGCGATGCTGCACGGAATGAGAAAGAGCGTCATGGAAGTCAGGATCAGCCGCAGGAGATATTTTCTGTGGAACAGACGCCGGACGCGTTCTCCAAACGGGCGGCGCTTTTCGGTTGAATCCATGCTGCGACCTCACTCCTCGCCATTAACGGGCAATTTATCATATGTCGCTATTTTATCACTTTCCGTCAGGAAAGGCCATATTTTTGCGGCAAAAAGCAAGTAAATTCATTGTCGAATATTTGCATGGCG
>SFOF01000146.1 GCA_004552515.1 Clostridiales bacterium | reverse complement strand
TCTTGGTGCCGTCGTCCAGCACGACGCCGCTGCTCAGCTTGAGGATGGTAGCCTCATCGGCGCGGGGCTGCACGGTAACGCGGTACAGCTTGGAGATGCCGCCGGAGGGATGGGTGACAGCCTGCGCAAAGGCACTATAAATAGGAAGCGCATCTGGATGCTTTTCAAAAAACGCGATTTCCGCACTCGAAAGCGACATGGCGCTCACACTCCCTTCACAGCCTCCGAAGCATAGACCGGATTGGCCGCGCGCGTCTCCGCGCCGAACACGTCTTGCAGGCCGGAAAACGCCCTTTCAACCGCATCCGGCACGTCGGTGTGCGCGATATAACCCCTGCCGCGCGGGCCGTAGCCATTTTCATCGTCGCGCAGACGCGGAATTTCGCCCATGAGCAGATTGACATAGCGCTCGATCGTCCACATACCGTCGATGGGTTCGCGATACACCAGCTGGCCGCCGCGCGCTTCAACCGTCGCGCGGTAGGTCGCGTAGTTCACGATCGCGCTGTCCGGCGCGTATTTGCGCAGCCCTGCGACCATGCGCCGCTGCATGCTCGCATCCTGACAGAGTATGACGCGATGCGCGCCGATCCCCTCGCGCGCCAGCAGAGCGAGCAGATTCGTGATGTTGTTGCCGCAGTTGGTGGAGCGCGTTTCAATATGGTCGGGCGCGAGATTATAGACCGCCTTCATATAGCGCGAAAACACCTCGGCTTCCGGCAGGCCGGCCGTCTCGGTCTCAGGACAGCGCGCGTGAACGACGCGGCGCAGCGCCTCGGTCGTGTGTCCCTCGCCGCCCACAATGACATAACGCGCAGCGACGTTTTCCCGCATGGCCTGCGCCAGGACGTCCGCGCCCGCGATAATGCTGCCCCCGAAGAGCGCCAGCACGTCCGCCCGCTCAAAGCCGAACCGCTTGCGCAGACTCGCGCGCGTAAGCGATTCCACATCCCGCGCGCCGCAGAAGCGCCCCAGCGTGTTGATCCATTCTGCCGTCTGAACATTCATCCTTGCATCGCTCCTCGTTATTGGACTTTGGTCTGTTTTCAGGCGACATTTCTTTTGCTTCTCGGGGTCATGACGCATCGAAATCTCCCATCGCATATGACTATTTGCAAATACAGACCGAGTTCTATTTTATTATCCGGCCACACCTGTTCGCAAACCTCCGCCTTCCAAGAGAAAGCCATGAAAGCGGCGGCGCGTCCTTCGCCTTTTTTTATTGCAGACCTGGGTCTGTTTCCATGCGTTTATAAGACTTCAGTCTGTTCCGCCTGTGCTTCCGCGCCTTTAATATAACTGTCCATCACCGATTTGTCAAGGGAAAGCGCAAAATCATTTGTTCGCGGGATTTCATGTCATGATTGATTCTTTACAGAATAGGGTGTATAATATAGGTAAGGCTGGATGGTGCGTCCTCAGGCGCACGCGGCCCGAAGGAGGATTCAATGGCTGCCGCGAAGAAGAACGTCAAAAAAACGACGAAACCGAACACATCGAAAAAGAAGAACTCTCCCCCGCCCAAGCAGGGACACGGCGGAGAGCTTTTCGGTCTGCTCGTCATGGGCGTGGCCATCGTGTCGTTCGTCGTTCTGCTCACCACCGGCAGCGACAATATCGTGTGCCGCCTGCTCACCGGCGTGAGCGGCGCGTTCCGGCATCTGACGTGCGCGGTGCTTTTGTGGATCGGCCTTTTGATCACATTCGCCGGACGCAAGGCGCTCGACGCGGGCCGCGTGAGCATGATTGCCGCGGGACTGATGCTGCTCTACGCGCTGGTACACATCTTTTCCGCGAGGGGCATCGCCGATTCGCTCACGCTGGGCGGCGGCTGGCTCAACTTCATCCGTCAATCCTATATAACCGGCTGGGGCGCGGGCGCAATCGGCGCGATACTGTCCTATCCGGCCTATGCGCTGTGCGGCCAGTGGGGCGGCTTTGCCGTGCTGCTGGTGCTGCTGCTGATCGACGTTGTCATGTTCGCGCGGATTCCGCTGCGCTCTCTGGGCGAGCAGGCGCAGACGCACATCCAGCAGAGCTACGACGATTTTCGCCAGCGTCAGAGCGTGCGCGATCAGATCCGCCGTGAGGAACGCGACGAGCGCCGCCGCCAGCGCGACTCCTTCAACTGGGACGAGCCGTCCGTAACGGACGAAACGCCGCGCAAAACCGTCGCCCAGCCGCCCAAGCCCGGCACGGGTCATTCGGCGAGCGACGAAGCCAGCCCGTTTGAAATGCCCGACGCGCTGCGCGCCGCCGCCGGACGCCGCCGCCCTGTGTTCAGTGAAAAAGCCGAGCCGACTCACGACGAGCCTGCTTACAGCGAGGAAGCCCCCGCCTATGAGGCGAATCCTGAAACGGACTATGAGAGCGCGCCTGACGACGATTCCGCGCCCAGTGAATCCGTACCCGCTTACGATCAGACCGCCGTGGACGACGCGCCCGTTTACGACGCGCCCGCCGGGGAATCGTCCGAGGATGAGGACGACGAACCGCCCTTCGACATTCCCGGCTATGAAACCGAAGCCCAGCCTGAACAGGAGCCTGTGGACATCAGCGATTACAGGGAGATCCCCGCCGACCAGTTCAGCGAGGACGAGACAAACGCCGCGCCTGCCTATGACAGCGACGACGACCTCTTCGACAACTTTGACGAGGATGAGGACGTCGCGGCGGTCGCGCCTGTCTCCCCCGTGACCGGCCGCGACCGCCGCCGCCCCGTGCTGGGCGAAACCGCCGCGCCGCGCGAGCCGCAGCAGCCCAAGCCGTCCTTCACCGACGCGCCCAATTCCGGTCTGAACCTCGAGCGCAGCACGCGCGCCGCCATGACGCAGAGCGCGCCCGCGCACGAGAACGCCGCGCTGCCCGTGACCGGAGACGAATACAACTATCCGCCGCTCGACCTGCTGGCCGTTCCAAAGCCGTCGGTTGTCGGCCACAACAGCGCGCGCGATCAGGAAAAGGCGCAAAAGCTGGAGGAAACCCTGCACGAATTCAACATCAACGCCACGCTGACCGACATCGCGCACGGCCCGACGGTCACGCGGTTCGAGCTGGCGCCCGCGCCCGGCGTGAAGGTGAGCCGCATCACGGCGCTTTCCGACGACATCGCGCTGCGTCTGGCCGCGATGAGCGTCCGCATTGAAGCGCCCATCCCCGGCAAGGCCGCCGTGGGCGTAGAAATCCCCAATGACGAAATCGAAACCGTACCGCTGCGCGAGGTGCTTGAAAGCCCCGAAGCGCGCAAGGCCCCCTCGCGGCTGGCGGCGGCGATCGGCAAGGACAACGCCGGACGTTATGTCATCGGCGACATCGCCAAGATGCCGCACGTCTTGATTGCCGGCGCGACCGGTTCCGGCAAATCGGTGTGCATCAACTGCATCATCTGCTCGATTCTCTACCGCGCCACCCCCGACGAGGTGCGCCTGATCATGATCGACCCGAAGGTGGTCGAGCTGTCGATCTACAACGGCATCCCCCACCTGCTGGTGCCCGTCGTGACCGACCCGAAGAAGGCCAGCGGCGCGCTGCAATGGGCCGTGGCCGAAATGAGCGACCGCTACAAGAAATTCGCGACCAAGGAAGTACGCGACATCAAGGGCTACAACAAAAAGTGCGCCCTGACCGGCGAAAAAATGATGCCGCAGATCGTGATCATCATCGACGAGCTGGCCGACCTCATGATGGTCTGTCCCGGCGAGGTCGAAGATTCGATCTGCCGCCTGGCGCAGCTGGCCCGCGCGGCCGGCATCCATCTGGTCATCGCGACGCAGCGCCCGTCGGTCAACGTCATCACCGGCGTGATCAAGGCGAACATCCCGGCGCGCATTGCGTTCACCGTGTCCTCGTTTGTGGACAGCCGCACAATCCTCGATGTGGGCGGCGCGGAAAAGCTGCTGGGGCGCGGCGATATGCTCTTCGCCCCTGCCGGATCGAACAAGATGCAGCGCGTTCAGGGCGCATGGGTCAGCGACGACGAGATCCACTCGATCGTCGAATACATCAAGAACCGTCATCAGGCTGAATACAGCGCCGATCTGAACGACTTTATGGAGAGCCGCGAGGTGGACACGACCGAGGAGCCGGATGAGGATCCTGCCGAGAAGGAGAGCGACAAGCTCCTTCCACAGGCGCTGGAGATCGCCTTCAACGCCGGCCAGGTCAGCATTTCCATGTTGCAGCGCAAGCTGGCCATCGGCTATGCCCGCGCGGGGCGGCTGGTGGACGAGCTGGCCAATCGCGGCGTCGTCAGTCAGGCCGAGGGCGCAAAGCCGCGCACAGTCATCATGACGCGTGATGAATACAACGCGCTCTATGGCAAGGACGGCGAATAACGCGCCCTTCCCTCTCCCCCATCGAATGACGGCCTTTATCGCACGCCATATAATAAGGAAGCGATGGGGCCGCCGGGCGGCTTTCCCGCCTTTGTCGGAACAACGCGGTTTATGCCGACCGCAGCGGCGAGAGGCCGAAGAGATCATCGCAATGCACCGCGCTTAAACGGTAAGCACTTTTCTCCGCGTTCCGGCGCGGCGAAATCGATTCATACGGAAGGACGATACGATTAACATGAAAACCATTGGTCTGGTGTCTCTGGGCTGCTCGAAAAACCGCGTGGACAGCGAGGTCATGCTGGGTATGCTCAGCCAGGCGGGCTACGCCATTGTCTCCGATCCGCGCAAGGCCGAGATCATCATCGTCAACACCTGCGGCTTCATACTCTCCGCGAAGGAAGAATCGATCGACACGATTCTCGAGATGGCCGAATACAAAAAGAGCGGAAAATGCCGTATGCTGATCGTCACGGGCTGCCTTGTGCAGCGATACGGCGAGGATCTGCGCGCCGAAATTCCCGAGATCGACCTGCTGATGGGTGTGGCCTCCTATGAAAAGCTGCTTTCCGCCATTCAGGAGGCCGACAAGGGCACGCATCCGCTGCTCACCGGCGAGGGCAACCGCTTCTTCTGCGCGCCGCGCGTCCTGACCACCCCCTCCTATTCCGCCTATGTCAAGCTCTCCGACGGATGCAGCAACCGCTGCACCTACTGCGCCATTCCGCTGATCCGCGGGCCTTATCATTCGCGGCCGTTCGACGACATCGTAAACGAATGTCGCAACCTCACCGAAAACGGCGTAACCGAGCTGACGCTGATCGCGCAGGACACCTCGCGCTACGGCAACGACTTCCCCGAGGGCAAGCTGCTGCTGCCCCAGCTGCTGCACACGCTTCAGGGCATGGACAGGCTGCACTGGATGCGCGTTCTGTACTGCTATCCCGACACGGTGACCGACGAGCTGCTGGACACGATGGCGTATCTGCCCAAGGCCTGCCGCTATCTCGATCTGCCGCTCCAGCACACCGAGGACCGCGTGCTCAAGCGCATGAACCGTCGTGGTTCCCAGGCACTCATCCGCAAGCTGATCAAACGCTGCCGTGAACGCGACATACTCATCCGCACGACGCTGATGGTCGGCTTCCCCGGCGAGACGGACGACGAGTTCGAGGCGATGCTTGATTTCATGCGGGAAGCGCGCTTCGACCGGCTGGGCGCATTCTCCTATTCTCCCGAGGAGGGCACCGCCGCCGCCGAAATGCCCGATCAGATCGACGAGGAGGTCAAGCAGGAGCGTCTCGACCGGCTGATGCTGCTCCAGCAGGAAATCAGCGCGGAAAGCTGCGCCAAGCGCGTCGGCGAAACGGACGAGGTGCTCGTCGAGGGCTTCCGCCGCGGCAAATACTATGGCCGCAGCCGTCTGGAAGCG
>SFOF01000145.1 GCA_004552515.1 Clostridiales bacterium | reverse complement strand
TGATTCTCCTTGCGTATTCGTGATGATTACGGCCCCTTGCGTATTCGTGATTACGGCCTGACGGTCGGCTCTCTGCCCACGGGGCCGCCGAACCGCATCAGCGACGTGCCGGGCGTAACGGCGGGCCACGCGACGATCGTTACTGAGGCGCACAACACCGGCGTGACCGTCGTGCTCCCCTGCCCCGACAATCCCTTTGTCAATAAGCTGCCCTGCGCGTCGTTCGTGCTCAACGGCTTTGGCAAGACGGCGGGGCTTGTGCAGATCGACGAGCTGGGCACGCTGGAAACGCCCATCGCGCTGACCAACACATTAAACGTCGGCCTGGTTCACGACGCGATGGTCGAATACATGGCGCGCCTGTGCGAAAAGGACGGCGTGGAGATGCGCTCGGTCAATCCCGTCGTGTGCGAGTGCAACGACGCGTCGCTCAACGACATCCGCCACCGCGCGGTTGGGCAGGAGCACGTCTTTGCGGCCATAGACGCCGCCTGCGCCGAATTTGAGGAGGGCGCTGTGGGCTGCGGGCGCGGCATGACCTGCCACGGCCTCAAGGGCGGTGTGGGCTCCGCGTCGCGGCGGATCGAGCTGGACGGGCGCGTCTACACGCTGGGCGTGCTCGTTCAGACCAATCACGGCCAGCTGCGCGATCTCACGATCGATCATCGCCCCATTGGCGAGGACATCTGGCGCGCGCTGAACGAAAACAAGCCCGACAGGGGCAGCTGCATCGTCATACTGGCCACCGACATTCCGCTGAGCGACCGGCAGCTGAAGCGCGTCGTCAAGCGATGCAGCGTGGGTCTGGCGCGGCTTGGCTCGTTCATCGGGCACGGCAGCGGCGAGGTGTTCATCGGCTTCAGCACGGCCAACCGCGTCCCGCATACGCCGGTGCGCGCGATCGTCGATGTGAAGGCGTTCAGCGAGGACTATATCGATCTCTGCTTCCGCGCCGCGGCCGAAGCGACGGAGGAGGCTGTGCTCAATTCCATGGTCGCGGCCGAGGACGTAACCGGCTACGGCGGGCACACGCGGCTTTCACTCAGCCATTTCATGGACAGACTGTCCCGATAAAACAGACCAGGCCGATTCACCCGCCATATGGATGAATCGGCCTGAATTATGTTGGGATCAATCGCGTTCGGTCAGTTCGATCAGGTCGTATTCGCAATCGCATTCAAAGCCGGTCAAGCCGCGCGTTTCCGTCTCGACCTCGCCGCACTGATTGTCGTAGGGATCGATGCGGGTGTGCCGCTTGGGCGGGTAGAAATCGGCCTGATAGTCGGCGTTGCTGACCATGCGCCACGGCTCCAGATTGCCGAAATAGAAATTCCAGCGCTCGTAATTGCCATTGCGCCACGCGCCGCCGCCATAGGAGCAGTCGCAGAAAACCCAGCCGCGCTCGCCGGCATAGAACTGCGCCCAGTCGTGATTGCCCACGGACGAGGGCGGCGACATCTCAAGCCCGGCCTGCCAGCGCGCGGGGATGCCCGCGATGCGGCACAGCGTGATGAAGCACAGCGACTGTATGCCGCAGTCGCCCTTCTGATTGATGGCCGCGTATTCCGAGCCGTTTTCGATCGTCAGATAACTGCGCACAAACGTATAGGTCACCTTCGTCGTGCAGTAATCATAGAAGCGACGGGCGATGCGCACGGGATCCGTTTCGTCGCCGGCCAGCTCCTTCGCCAGCGCGCGCATAAACGGCGTAAAGGCGATGTGCGGCAGCAGCTCCTCCGTGTCGGAGGGCTTGATGGGATCGGCGTTCGGATAGACGATATCGCCCTTCTCCATGGGATCGACATAACGGCAGACGTTGTCGTATTCGTATTCCACGCTGAAGCGCTTATTTTCGGTCAGCTTTTCCTTGAAGCACACAGTGCGCTGCGCCTGGTTTTCTGGCGCGACGATCATGTCCTTGTCCTCGGTCAGCAGACGGATGTTATGAATCTGCGCCGCGGGCATGGGGATCGGAATATGCACGGTGTAGGTTTCACCCGGCACGAAGGCGTCGTCCTCAATGTAGACGGTGTGCTTCATGCGGACGTGGCAGGTGATTTCGCCCTTTTTCTTCAGACGGGCGATGACCTCGTCCAGCTGATTGGGCCACTTGTTCGGCGCAATGCCCGCGCGCGCGGCGAGATCGGGATTGACCTTCAAAAGTGTGTTCACAAACCGTCTGAAATACATCTTTTCGCCCAGCACATAGATGTAATCCAGCTTGTTTTCAAGCTCAAGCCGGTCGAATTCCTCCTCGGTGAAATCGGGAATACGCTCCCGCACCTTCTCGATGGCCTGCGCGCGCGGGATGGGATATTCGCGCGGCAGCCGCTCGAGAATGATTTTTTCCATCTTCAGGCCCTCTTTGAGCGAGAGAGGCACGCGGGGATCGGCGAGACGCGCCTCGATCAGCTCCAGCGCGCCCTTGAAATCGCCCGCCCATTTTTTCTTCAGAATGTCCTCGGGAAGCCCGACGCTCAGCGCGCCCCAGTTTTCAGCCATATGCTTTCTCCTTTACTGCTTAGCGATATCCTCTGGAAGCGAGGAAATCATAGCTCTTCTTCAGGCAGTCGAACGGATCCTCGCCGAAGCAGTCGTCCTGCTCCACAAAGGCGTATTTCGTGCCGGCCTTCTCAGCGGCGGCGAGAATCGCGTCAAAATCCATCACGCCGTGGCCGACGGGCGCAAAGCGCTTTTTGCCGTCCGGCAGAAGCTCCATATCCTTCAAATGGATGCAGTCCACGCGGCCGGAGAGGCGCTCCAGCTCCTTAATGGGATCATGGCCGCTGTACTGCACCCAGTAGGTGTCCAGCGTAAAGCCAAGCTCGTCCGCGTCAAAAGCGTCGGACAGGCGCTCCATCATGTTGCGCTCGCCGCCGAAGTAATATTCGACGTCGTGATTGTGATACATCACCTTGCCGCCCAGCTCGTGAACGCGCTTCACCATGGGCTTTGCCTGCTCAATGAAGGGCGCGAGCGCCTGGAACTTGTCCTCCATGCCCCACATGGCCGGCATGGAGCCAAGGCCGAGATAATAGCAGCCGAAAATCTTATGCTCGGCGACCACGGTATCCGTCTCCGCGCACATCCGGTCAAAGCCGGTATGCGTCAGATCGCAGGTCAGGTTGTTCTTCTTCAGCTCCTCCGCCAGCCATTTCGGATCATAGGCGCAGGTGCCGCTCACCTGAACCGAGGTATAGCCGATCTCAGCCACCCTTTTGAGCGTCTGGGCGAAGTCGTCCGTCGTCTTGCAATAATCGCGGACTGTAAAGAGCTGAGCGCCGATTTTCATAACAGAGCATCTCCTTTATCGGAAGGTTCGGTTGCGCGCCCTTTCAAGCGTACCCCTATCATAATTCAACGCGGTGCAAAATTCAAGCTCTTTTTGAAAAAATATGCCTGTTTCCGGTAAACTCTCCTGCAAAACAGACAATCGGCGCGGCAAACGCCCGCCTTGTCAGACGTGAGCCGCGCCGAAAAGGCCGATTTATTTGACCGTAATCAGCTCATAGTCGCGGCTGCCCAGACCGATCTTCTCGGCGTGCTCGAGGCAGGTGCGCCACTCGGATTCCGGCGTGGAGTTTTTGAAGTGGTCGTGGCGGTCGATGAAATTGGGCATGGCCATCCTATCGCCCAGCTGACTGGCGCGGATGGGCTGGGCCGCCTGACACGCGTCCACGCAGGCCTGATCGAGCGCCAGCGGATCAAACGAGGCGAACATGCCGATGTTGGGCAGGATCGGCGCGTCGTTCTCGCAGTGGCAGTCGCAGTTGGGCGAAACGTCCACAATCAGCGAAATATGGAAGTTGGGGCGGCCGTCCACAACAGCCTTTGTGTATTCGGCCATGCGGCAGTTCAGCTCGGAAATGGCGGAGGACGTCGAGAAGCTGATCGCGTCGAAATTGCACGCGCCCAGACAGCGGCCGCAGCCCACGCAGTGCGCCTTGTCGACGTGCATCTTGCGCTTCATGACGTCGAAGACCAGGCCGTCGTTGGCGCATTCCCTCTGGCAACGCTTGCAGCCGCGGCACTTTTCTTCGTTGACCTGCGGCTGGCCGTTGTTGTGCTGATCCTTCTTGCCGGCGCGCGAGCCGCAGCCCATGCCGATGTTTTTGATCGTGCCGCCAAAGCCGGTCGTCTCATGGCCCTTGAAGTGGGTCAGGCTGATGAACACGTCCGCATCCATAATCGCGCGGCCGATCTTCGCCGTCTTGAGATACTCGCCGCCGTTTACAGGCACTTCAATGTCGTCGGTGCCCTTCAGGCCATCGCCGATCAGTATGGGACAGTTGACGGTCAGGGGCGTAAAGCCGTTCTGCCAGGCGCACTCGAGGTGCTCCAGAGCATTTTTGCGGCTGCCGGGATAGAGCGTGTTGCAGTCGGTCAGAAAGGGCTTGCCGCCCAGCTCCTTCACAACATCCACGACGGCGCGGGCATAGTTGGGGCGCAGATAGCTGATGTTGCCCAGCTCGCCAAAGTGTATTTTGATGGCGACGAACTTGCCGTCCAGATCGAGATCGGCAATGCCGGCTCTCCTGATCAGCTTTTGCAGCTTGGCAGGCAGGCCGTCGCCAAAGGCTTTCGTGCGGAAATCGGTAAAATAAACCTTGGACTTTTCCATGGCGCGTTTCTCTCCTCTATGATAAAAAGTTATTCAACCCAGTTGACGGTGCCCTCGCGGCGCGGCGCGCGCTCCTTCGGCTCTTCAAGCGCATATCCAACGGCCAGCGCCAGCGTCGGACGGTAGCCGGCGGGAATGCTCAGCGCGCGGAGCAGGTTTTCCTTCTCGGCCGATTCGAAGGCGCGTCGGAACGAGGCGATATAGCAGCTGCCCAGCCCCAGCGCCTTGGCGGCCACGGCCATGTTTTCGGTGGCGTTGGCGCAGTCGATATCGCCGAACATTTCATTGCTCTTTTCAGCCGAAACGATGACGGCGCAGGGCGCGCCGCGGAATGTGTCGTTCTCGGGATCTCCGCAGGCCGCGCTGATTTTGTCCAGCAGCGCGCGGTCGGTCACGACGGTGAAGTGCCACGGCTGGCAGCCCATGGCCGTCGCGGCGAACTGGCCGCACTCGACGATCTGCTCGAGCGCCTCGCGCGAGACGGGCTCCGGCTTATAGGAGCGGATGGAGCGGCGGGTCAGCAGAGTCTGAATGGTTTCGTTCATGTCAAAAGCCTCCTTTGATTCATGTTCTCATGACTGAATGATAGCATTTTTAAGCCGCGCTGTCAATCGTTGCAAAGGGGCGGATTTGGTGATATAATGGAGGCGAAAGTATGAATTTTGAGGAGGATGATTCCCATGCGCGCATATGAGAGACTGATGAAATACATCATGTTTGATACGACCTCTGACGAGGCCTGCGAAAGCTGCCCCAGCAGCGAGGGCCAGCTGATCTTTGGCCGCGCGCTGGTCGAGGAAATGAAACAGCTCGGCATTGACGACGCCTTTCAGGACGAACACGGCTATATTTACGGCACGCTGCCCGCCAATGTCGACGGCCAGCCGGTGATCGGCCTGATCGCGCATATGGACACCGTGGCCGACGCGCCCGCCATGCCGATGAAGGCGCACATCGTCAAAAACTATCAGGGCGGCGACATCGCCATGAACGAAAGCGGCGCGCCCGTGCTGAGTCCCGCCGTCTATCCGCATCTGAACGCCTGCGTGGGCAAGGATCTGCTGATCACCGACGGACGCACGCTGCTGGGCGCGGATGACAAGGCCGGCATCGCCGAGATTCTCACGCTCGTCGAAGAGCTGAACGCGCATCCCGAAATCAAGCACGGCGCGATTCGCATCGGCTTTACG
>SFOF01000144.1 GCA_004552515.1 Clostridiales bacterium | reverse complement strand
CGCGGCGGGAATAGCAGGTGATGACGGCGGTGCCGCCCTGCCTGGCCGTGATCAGGCCCTTCGAGCTGACGCTGGCCACCCGGCTCGAGCTGGTGCGCCAGGAGACGCGCTGATCTGCCGAGGCGGGCATGACCTGCGGCGTGAGCTGGAGCGTTTCATAGCGTTCGAGCGTCACGGACGCGCCCTGCACAAAGGTAATTGACTCGGGAATCCGGCTGTCTATCACGGTGACGGTGCACTGGGCGGTCGCCGTGCCGCCGCGCTGGCGAACCGTGATCGTGCAGGTTCCGCGCCTGAGGCCGGTGATAACGCCGCGCGACGAGACGCGCGCGATGCGCGTGTCAGAGCTGGAATAGCTGTAGCGCGCCGAGGAATCGGCCGGCGTGAGGGAAGCCGAAATTGTATGACGGCTGGAAGAAGCCAGATCGATGACGATCTGCTTTTCAGAGAGCGTCAATACAGACGCGGTCTGTTCGGCCGCAGGCAGGCTTTCCGCCATGGCCGCGGGCAGCAGCGTCGTCAGCGCCAGGCAGAGCAGAAGCGCTGCGATGAGGCGCAGGGGTGCGGATCGATTCATAGAGCGTTCACCTCCGAACGATATACATATTAAGACAAATAAGAGTATACCATATTGTGGCGCAAAATGCAATAATTTGCGTCAAAGCGGGGCGCTTTTTATATGAATTCCACCGCCGCGCCGGCGCAATATTTCCGACACCTCCCCTTTGCACACACGCTCCTTTATTAGACGCGGGCAAGCGGCTCTGCGTTGGAATAATTTGGCAAAAATTTGGCGATTTGCCGCGCGCAGAAAAACGAAAAAGCCCTCCGGCGCGCGGTCGGAAGGCTTTGGCGGGCAATCTCAGGGGAGGGCTTACTGCTTGCGGCGGCAGCCGTCGATCTGGATGTTCTGCGCGGAGATGTAGCCGGCCTTGTCGCTGGCCAGGAAGCAGATGAGATCGGCGTTTTCCGCATCGCTGCCGGTGCGCCCCATGAACGCCAGCTCGCTGGGCTCGGTGTAGTGGATGTCCATGTGATCGGAGGGGCTGACGCTGCCGGGCGAGACGCAGTTGACGGTCACGCCCTTGTCGGCCACCTCCTTGGCAAGGGCTTTTGTCATGGCGATCAAAGCGCCCTTGGTGGCGGAATAGTGAACCATGTTGGCGTTGCCGTACACGCCGGCGACCGAGCCGACATTGACGATGCGGCCATAGCCGCGCTCGACCATGCCGCCCAGCACGGCCTTCGTGCAGTACACCACGCCCATGATGTTGACGCGGATGAACTTTTCCCATTCGGAGGCGGGCGTATCTATAAAGGACGACCAGCAGCGCCACAGCGCGGCGTTGTTGACCAGGATGTCGATTCGGCCGAAATGTTCGATGGCCTGAGAAACGGCGGCCTGCACGGCGGCTTCGTCGCCCACGTCGCAGGTGAACGTCAGCGCGTCCTCCGCGTGATAGGCCTTGATCTCCTCCTTGAGCGCGGCGAGCGTCTCGGCGTTGTAGTCGAGCAGCACGAGCTTTGCGCCCAGCTCGCCGAAGCGGATGGCGCACGCGCGCCCGATGCCCACGCCCGCGCCGGTGATCATCGCAACCTTTCCCTCAAAAGTCATGGCTTGCTTCCTCCCTTATAAGAGCGCCGCGTCCCCCCCCTTGGAAAAAGAGACGCGGCGGTCTATGGCGGGCGTTTACACGCCGCGCTTGTGGCTCTTGTCGATGGCCTCCCACAGGCCGTTCAGGTAGGCGGCGCCCAGCGCGCGATCGTACAGGCCGTAGCCGGGCATGCACTTTTCGCCCCAGATGGTGCGGCCGTGATCGGGACGAATCGGGCCGTTGAAGCCGATCTCATAGAGTGCCTTCATGATCTCGTACATATCGAAGGTGCCGTCGGCGGAGAGATGCGCGGCCTCCTCGAACTGCGTGTCGCTGAAGAATTGCAGATTGCGCACGTGCGCGAAGTGAATGCGGCCCTTCAGCCCGCGGATGATCTCGGGCAGGTTGTTCTTGCGGTTGGTGCCCAGCGAGCCGGTGCACAGCGTGAGGCCGTTGTGGGGATTGTCCACCATCTTCAGCATACGATGGATGTTCTCCTCGTTGATGATGATGCGGGGCAGGCCGAACACAGACCACGCCGGATCGTCGGGATGGATGGCCATATTGATGCCATATTTGTCGCAGGTGGGCATGATGGCCTCGAGGAAATACTTGAGGTTATTGAACAGCGCCTCGTTGTCCACGCCCTCATAGATCTTGAACAGCGCCTTGACGTGCTCCATGCGTTCAGGCTCCCAGCCGGGCAGAACGAAGCCGTTGGTCGAGCCGCTGATGGAGTTGAACATATCCTCGGGGTTCAGGCGGTCGATGTCGGCCTGATCGTAGGCCAGCACGGTTGAGCCGTCATAGCGGGGCTTGGCCAGATTGGTGCGCGTCCAGTCGAACACGGGCATGAAGTTGTAGCACACCATGTCGATGCCCTCTTCGCCCAGCGCGGTCAGGGATTTGATATAATTTTCGATGTACATATCGCGGGTGGGCAGGCCGGCCTTGATGTCGTCGTGCACGTTGACGCTCTCAATGCCGCAGATCTTCAGGCCGGACGCCTTGACCTCCTCGTTGAGGGCGTGAACGGCTTCGCGCGTCCAGGCCTCGCCGGGCTCGGTGGCGTAGAGGGTGGTGATAACGCCCTTCATGCCGGGGATCTGACGAATCTGCTGCAAAGTGATGCTGTCATGGCCGGTGCCGTACCAGCGGAAAGACATTTCCATAAAAAAGTCGCCTCCTGTGTGATTCGAGTGAAATATGACAGGGCAAATTTCGCTTATTTAAGTATATACCAACCTGCCCCCCAAGCGCAACCGAAAAACGCAATTTTCATCAAAAAAGAACGGGGCGGGGCGGCTTTTGCTTGAATATTGCGCTGAAATGTGCTTTAATACAGAGGAAAGCTCTCGGAAAGGAGGAAGGGGAAACGTATGACACCGCTGAAAGACACAAGGCCGTTCGTTCGCTATGTCCGGACGCTGACCATCCGCGAGGGCGAATTTCCCGATTATATGTCGCCCTACGACTGCCGCCTGGTTTACGCCATGGAGAGCGGCGGACGGATCGACTTTCCCTCGGGCGGCTGCGCGTTGCGCAAGGGCACGCTGCTCATATGGCCCTCCGGCATGGAATATCGCTATGTCATCCCGATCGGCGGGGAAATGGCACTGTTCGCCGTCAATTTTGATCTGGACGCGGCGGGCGATCCGCCGGCCTTTCCGATTCCGCCTGTCCGCGTAGAGACGTTCTGCCCCGAGCGCATGATCAAAGCGCCCGAATGCGCCGAGCTGCCGCTGGCCGACGCGCCCCTCGTGCTCAGCGACGCGTATTTCTGCGAGGGGCTGCTCCATGATATGCTGGAGGAATACGAGCGCCAGCGCCTGTTCATGCAGGAGACGCTTTCCGCGATGATGACGCGGCTGCTCTTCAGCGTGGCGCGGCAGCGCGTGCAGTCGGAGGGCGGCGCGCTGGTCGATCAGATACTGGGCTATATCCACAGTCACTATGCCGAGGATTTGACCAACATCCGCCTGGGCGAGGTGTTCGGATTTCATCCCAATTCGCTCAACCGGCTGATCGTGCGCCAGACGGGGCAGTCGCTTCATCAGTATCTGCTGACATATCGTCTGCGCCAGGCCATGCCGCTGATTGAAGCGGGTGCGGAGCCGATTGCCGCCGTCGCCGCGCGCGTGGGATTTTCCGATCCGGGCTATTTTTCAAAGCTGTTCCGCAGCAAGATCGGCTGCTCGCCCATCGAATACAGAAAGGGATAAAATGGAGGAAACCGTCATGCCGACGATCAAATTCAACCTCTCGCCCGAAAGGATTGACAAGGAGCCGCAGCGCAACGCGCGCCTGCCGCGTTTAACGCCGGAGGGACGCTCCTTCCTCGGCTGGCGCAGGCCGGACGGGGACGGCGCGCCGTTCATGAACTTTATCGAGGACAGCGATATAACGCTCAGCGCGGCCGTGACCGCGGAGCCTGCCTATATCGTCGAATCGCACTATCGCGGCGATGTGAACGACTACACCGGATCGCGCTGCCAGTATCGCCGCTATGTTGTGGACGTGTATCTGGAAAACGCCCGCGCGTCCTCCGGCGCGTTCCGGCTGGATATGTGCAATGATTTCCTCTACTATCTGGGTCATGTGCCGGTCGAGGGGATTGCGCTGACGGTGGACGCGCCCTCCCGCACGTTCGAGGGACAGTATCACTTTGAAGCCGACAACTTCCAGACCGATTATATCGCCGTGCGCTGGACGAGCGATGCGCCGGTCGACGCGCGCATTGAGCGCAGAAAGATCGCGCGCATCATGCTCTATTTCAGCCGCTACGGCCTGGGCTATCCCGAGATCGCCGCCCGCACGAGCGACGAGGTGATCAAGGCCGACCGTGCTTACGCACTGGCTGACGGTCGTCCGGCGGAGATCAGCGCCAATTTCTACATCGGCGTGCGGACTGAGGAAGCCTCCGCCGCAGAGGATTTTTCCGGCTGCATGGGCGATGAACCGTCCTGCGCGGAGAACGACGGCGAGGTCATTTCCCGCTTTGCGCTGATGAGCGACAGCCATGTCGGGCGGCGCTATCAGTGGGCAAATTACGACTGGCTGCACAGCGCGTTCGACCATATCGCCGAAATCCACAAAAAAACGCCGCTGGATTTCGTGCTCCAGCTGGGCGACAACATCGACGACGGCTATGCCGCGTCCTATCAAAGCGACTATCGTGATTATCTTGAGGAAATTAAGCGTCTCACGATCTGTGATCCTCTTCATCCGCTGGAGGGCCGTGCCGGGGGCATGATTCCGCATTACGAAATGCAGGGCAATCACGACACATCGATGGACACGCGCTTTTTCCGCAATAAAATGTGGTATACGCAGTCTCCGTCGGGAGAGCGGGTCTACTATATCGCGTTTTTTACGCATTACGGCGGCTATCCGCTTATTCCCTATGAGATCGTCGGCAATTACGATGCGTATCGCTCCTATGGCCGCCTGTCCGACGAAACGGTGGCCTTCGTGGAGGAGAGCGCCCGTCAGGCCCGCGCGGAGGGGGCGGCGCAGATCGTGCTGCTGTGCCATTTCGGCATTGCGCGGGAACTGAAGGCGCCGATCCTGCCCGAGACGGGGCTGGGCAAGCTGGCGGCGATTTGCAAAGAGTATAACATCAGGCTGTATTTCAGCGGCCATGAGCACAATCCGAAATACAGCCTGTACAAGCTGGGCGGCGTCTATGATTACGATGCGGCAACGACAAAGGATCGCTGCGCCGTTGTGGAAATTCGCCGCCATTCCGCGACGGTTACGATCTACAATACCGACGACGGCGCGGTTTACCGCGTGGATCATCTGGCGCTGTAATCAGTTCTTTTCGGGATAAAAGTCGAACGCCGTTCCGGCGGGGCAGTCGGAATAGGCGGACTCAGTCAGCGTTACGACGAGATGATCGTCCTTTCTCGCGATCGTGCCCGCGAGCGCATGGCCGTTGTCGTCCGTGCCGGAGAAGCTCAGTGCGCCGGTCGAAATGTCGTATGCGCCAGATGCGCCCTCCATGTATGTCAGCTTGTAGATGCTGTAATCGACGCGGTAATCGCCGCTTTCGTCCCGCGTGATGATCAGGTCTGAACCCATGTCGTCGTGCCATGTGCCTTCCTCAAACTGAGCCGTCTGCGCGGCGGCGGGCTGAACCTGATCGACCGGCGCGGGACGGTTCGAGCAGCCCGTCAGCAGGGCGAGCGCGAGCAGCAGAATAAGCGCTTTTTTCACGATAAATATCCTCC
>SFOF01000143.1 GCA_004552515.1 Clostridiales bacterium | reverse complement strand
TCTGCGCACGAGGGCAAGAGAAACAATCGTCGGAAACGTCGATAAGGACTGAATAAAGCAAAGCCGCCATCCAGCGCTTACTGGGCGGCGGCTTTGCTCCTTTTAATTCTTTAACTCAGAGGGGAAGAGCCCTTCCGAAAGCGTCATCCCTTCATGTCCACATTATAGCACGGCGCGGCCTGACTTGTCAAGCCGCGCCGTGCGTCTTTTCTCGCAGTATAAACGCCGCATCGAGGGAAACGCCCTCATCCGTCCGCCTATGGTCGGCGCTCTCGCCAACGGGAAGGCCGGGTTGGCGGACTTTCCGAGAGTTCGGGGAAAACACATCCATGCCCGCGACGGAACCAGCCGCCGCGATAAAACCGCCCCGCAGAACAGCCCCCGCGCACAATCCCTCCAGCCGGAACTGCAACCGGCCAAACGCAACATTTCGACGGCCCGCAATTCACTATCAAATACCAGACGAACGCCCCGCCGCGCCAGCGCGCACAAACGCCGCAAGTGAAAACCGCACGACCGCCACAGGACGAACGCAGTCCCCGCGCGCGAGCCGTACCGCCCCGCAGAACAGCCCCCGCGCCTTTCCGCGCGCCGGCGTTTTTGTATTTGTATGCGAAAAGACCCGACCGCCCCCGGTAAGCGGAGACGGTCAGGTCGAGCTGTATTCGATGAATGTCGCTTGTCTTGCGCGTCAGCAGGAGACCGCCTTGCCCGTGGCCATGGACTCGTTGCAGGCCAGGACGAACTCGAGCGTGCGCACCGCGTCGGCATAGGGGGAGCGGATCTTCGAGCCGTCGCCGGTCAGAACCGCGTCCACAAACGTGCGGTCGCACAGCACGCCCGCGTCGTTCTTCGCCTTGATGACCAGGCCCTCGCCCGCCGCGGCCATGGTGCCGTCGCCCTTGAAGATGAGGCCGTTGTCCGCGTCCTCGGCCTTGGCGCCGAAGATGCGCACCTTGTCGAGGATGTAGTGCTCCAGCCGCGCGTTCGGAGCGCTGAAGATAATCTTGCTGTCGAAGGCCTCGCCGGTTTCGGCATAGCAGCCGGTGGAGAGGGAGCCGAGCGCGCCGTTTTTGAAGCGCACGACCGTGGTGGACAGATCGTCCGTGTCGTAATTCTCGATGCCCTTGACGAAGCCGCGCGCGCCCAGCGTGAACACTTCCGCCGGCTCGCCCATCATGTAGCGCACCATGTCGTAGTTGTGGATGGTCTGCTCGACGATCTGGCCGCCCGAGCGGCTCTTGTCGCGCCACCACTCGACCATCGGCACGCCGCCCATGCGCACGCACTCGACAAACGGCACCTCGTGGCTCTCCACGAACGCGCGCGTGTTGTCCACGATGTCGGCATAGCGGCACTGGAAGCCCACCGCCGTGATCAGATGCGCCTGCTCGATCGCGTCGCGGATCTTATAGGCCAGATCGAGATTGAGCGCGACCGGCTTTTCGATGAACATCGGTATGCCGCGCGCGATCGTCTCGAACTCGATCTCGCCATGGCAGTAGGGCGGCACGCAGATGAACACCATGTCGGGCTTCACCTCGTCGTACATGACCCTGTAGTCCGCGTACGCCTTGCCCTGTCCGGCGCGCTTCACGAACGCTTCGGCCTTCTCGATCACCAGATCGCAGAAGCCCGCCAGCTCGATGTCCTTGTAGTCCAGAAAATGCCCCAGATGATAGGTTCCGATGCCGCCGCAGCCGATGATGCACAGCTTTTTCATGGTTTGTCCTCTCCTTTATCAATATGATGCGGTGTCTATGGGGGTGACGATTGCGCGCCGCGTTTGTCCGCGCTGACGCGAAGCGGCGTTATTCCGCTTTACAGGCTCGTGAATGGCGGGCCGGCGAAATGTTACAGTCTGCCGGATATAGGCCGGCACGGGGTTAGTGCGCGCGAGGGCTGTTCTGCGCGGCGATGCGGCTCGCGCGCGGCGAGGGAAGCGGCGCGTCACTGTGCTGCGTTTGAAACGTGTGCGGGCGATTGAGCGGGGGCGTTTTGCGTTCGGTTCACGCCCGTCATACGTTCCTGTTGGAATGTCCTGCGTTCGGTTCACGCCGGGCGCGCGTTCCTGTTGGAATGTCCTGCGTTCGATTACGCCTGCTGTTTGCCGCCTGTGCGCCAAACAGGACGGCTTGCGGGATGTTTCGTTCCTGTTCCGCCGTGGGTCGTGATCGCCATTCGTGCGTTCTCGTGATGTCGGCGCGGTTATCTGCCTTAGCGGGTTCGCTTCGGGCTTGTACGTTTCTTTATGGCGATCCCGACGGGTGACCAGGGATGCGGGGAACGGGAGAACGGGCTACGGGATCGGCGGCACGGCCTTTGTGCGTCTTTGCGCAATCACATTGGCCTTGTGAGTCTTTCCGCCGGGAGTACGTTGGGGCTCCGCGCCCCAAACCTGCGCCAAAGAGTCTTCGACTCTCTGGACTCTCTTCATTTGGGTCGTGATGTGGGTGCGCTTTACGCAGCGAAGCCGTGTGCGCTTTACGCGGGCGCTGCCGGTAATTACTGGCCGATGATAATCCCCATCGCGTCCGCCGTAATGCGATAGAGATACTCCGGCGCAAACGGCATCGCGCTCAGCTCGGCGGTCAGATAACCGTCGTAGCCCGCCGTCTTCAGCGCCTCGATCACGCGCGCCCACCGCACGTCGCCCTCCAGCAGATTGACGAAATGGCCCGCGTTCCAGCCCGATTTCTTGAAGTCCTTGATGTGGATCTTCACAATCCGCGCCTTCAGCACCTCGATCCAGTATTCCGGCTGCGAGAAGATCATCGTGTTGCCCACGTCGAAATACGCGCCGAGATTCTTCATATCCAGCGTGTCGATGAACCGCGCCATCTCGAACGGCGACAGAAAGAAGTTATTCCACACGTTCTCAACGCCCACGCGCACGCGCCCGCCCTCGATCAGATCGCGGCACGTCTCCAGCGCGGAGAGCGCGTTGTCCCAGGCCTCGGCGATCGAGCAGTCGTCCCCGATGCCGCCCGGCACGATCAGTATGCCGTCCGCGCCCAGCCCCTCGGCCAGCTCGAGCTGTATCGAAAGCAGCTCGCGCGCGGTGTATTTCGCGCTCTTCGCGCCCAGCGCCGCGCTGCCCCACAGCGACGAGGACACGCTGTGTACCGGCAGGCCATGCGCCTCGCTCATCGCGCGGATCTCGCGCAGCTGCGCCTTTGTCGTCTCGGGCGAGAGCGCGTGCGCGCCGGCCCCCGCCGCGTCCAGATTCAGCTCAACCGCGTCGAACCCGGCCTGCTTCAGCGCGGGAAACAGCGCCTCAAACGGAACGTTCGCCGGCACGGACCAGGCGTTCAGTGCCTTTTTCATGGGAAAAAACCTCCTTATCAAAGCGGCGCGCGGCCGCACAGTTTACGCGTCCTTAGTATAAGCGAAACAAGCGCGCCGCGTCAAGAGCGTGGTGAGATTTATTTTCCCGCCGCCTCCGCGCCATGAAAGCGGCGCTCTCTCCCGCGCCATGGGATCGCGGCTTGCGCGCCGCCGAAACGCCGCGTCACGCCGATTATAGCCCCGGCGGCAGCGTTTGCGCGCGGGCTGGTCTGCGGGGCGCTTTTCCGCGCCGGCTTCCCGCCCCTGACGGAATTTAACTTGCAATGGAATGGAAAAGCGGTTATAATAGAGGACAATAAACGCGGTGCGGAAAGACAGAATCGCAGGGTCTGCCCACAGAGAGCCGGATATGCTGGAACCCGGCGGCGGCGCGCGGTTTTTTTCCACTTTCCAAGCGGCCGGCGACGAACCGGCGGTACAGCGCTCCTTATCGCGCTTCAAGGCGGTCGTCCGAGGCGGGCGGCAAGCTGGGTGGCAACGCGGAAGATTCTCCGTCCCAGAGGAGGGATGGGCGAATCTTTTTTTGTTTCAAAGGAGGTTTTATCATGCTGGAGTTCAAATATGATACGCAGCTGCTGATCGACGGCAAGGGGCTGGACGAGGACAGGATCAACGCCTATATCACGGCTCACTTCAAGGGCGACTGCCTGCTGGTGGTGGGCGACGACGATATGATCAAGCTGCACTTTCACACCAACGAGCCGTGGCGGATTCTCGAATACTGCGCCACGCTGGGCGAGATCTACGACATCGTTATCGAGGACATGGATCGCCAGTCGCGCGGTCTGGTCGGCTGAATAAACGCATCATATGAGGAGGATATATCACCATGATCGACATTAATCTGCTCCGTACCAATCCCGATCTCGTGCGCGAGAACATCAAAAAGAAGTTCCAGGACGTGAAGCTCCCGCTGGTGGACGAGGTTATCGAGCTGGACAAGGCCAACCGCGCCGCCATGACCGAGGCCGACGGCCTGCGCAACAAGCGCAAGGTGCTCTCCAAGCAGATCGGCGGCCTGATGGCGAAGGGACAGAAGGACGAGGCCGAAGCGGTCAAGGCGCAGGTGGCCGAGATCGCCGACCAGCTGACCGCGCTGGAAGCCAAGGAAGAGGAATACGCCGCCGAGATCAGGAAGCGCATGATGGTCATTCCGCAGATCATCGACGCGTCGGTGCCGATCGGCAAAGACGACAGCGAGAACGTGCAGAACGAGGTATTCGGCGAGCCGGTCGTGCCGGACTATGAGATCCCCTATCATGTGGACATCATGGAGAGCCTGAACGGCATCGATCTGGACAGCGCGCGCCGCACGAGCGGCAACGGTTTCTACTATCTCAAGGGCGACATCGCGCGGCTGCACTCCGCGATCCTGTCCTACGCGCGCGATTTCATGATCGACAAGGGCTTTACCTATTATGTGCCGCCGTTCATGATCCGCAGCGACGTGGTCAACGGCGTTATGAGCTTTGCCGAGATGGAAAACATGATGTACAAGATCGAGGGCGAGGATCTCTACCTCATCGGCACGAGCGAGCACTCGATGATCGGCAAGTTCATCGACACCATACTCGACGAGAAGGATCTGCCCCAGACGCTCACCTCCTATTCGCCCTGCTTCCGCAAGGAGGTCGGCGCGCACGGCATCGAGGAGCGCGGCGTCTACCGCATCCACCAGTTCGAAAAGCAGGAGATGATCGTCGTCTGCAAGCCCGAGGAGAGCATGGACTGGTATAACAAGCTGTGGTCTTACACCGTCGAGCTGTTCCGTTCGCTGGATATTCCGGTGCGCACGCTGGAGTGCTGCTCGGGCGATCTGGCGGATCTCAAGGTCAAGAGCTGCGACGTGGAGGCCTGGTCGCCGCGCCAGAAGAAGTATTTCGAGGTCGGCTCCTGCTCCAATCTGGGCGACGCGCAGGCGCGCCGTCTGGGCATCCGCGTCAAGGGCGCGGACGGCAAGAAGTACCTCGCGCACACGCTCAACAACACGGTGGTCGCGCCGCCGCGTATGCTGATCGCCTTCCTGGAGAACAACCTCGCCGCCGACGGTACCGTGCGCATCCCCGTGCCGCTGCGCCCCTACATGGGCGGCCACGAAACGCTGCAGAGGGTGGGCAAGTAAGGCCGGCTGTCGTCAGCGGGGCGTGATTCCGAACGGCTTCCGCATGGAGGACGGCCGCCACGAGGCCATCTGCCCGTATTACATCGAGGTTTGACCATCAAATTTTGCCCCGTCGGACGGCGCGTAAGGCGCGCTGTGCGGCGGGGCGTTTTATCGGCGAGGGGAGCCGGGAGCGCGCGGAAGCGGCTTGTTGGCGCGGCGGCGTTCCGCGCTGACGCGGCGATATGTTGGTGTGGATGATGGGTTCGTGAATTGCGGGCCGGCGGGATGTTGCGTTTGGCCGGTTGCAGCTCCGGCTGGAGGGATTGTGCGCGGGGCTGTTCTGCGCGGCGGTGTTCCGCGCTGACGCGGCGATATGTTGGTGTGGATGATGGGTTCGTGAATTGCGGGCCGTCGAAATGTCGCGTTTGGCCGGTTGCAGTTCCGGCTGGAGGGATTGCGCGCGGGGCTGTTCTGCGCGGCGGTGTTCCGCGCTGACGCGGCTGGTTCCGTCGCGGGCATGGATGTGTTTTTTCCGAAGTCTCGGAAAGTCCGCCAACCCGGCCTTCCCGTTGGCGAGAGCGCCGACCATAGGCGGACGGATGAGGGCGTTTCCCGCAGCGTTTATGCCGCGAGAAAAAACGCACGGCGCGGCTTGACAAGTCAGACCGCGCCGTGCTATAATACTGGCATGAAGGGATGACGCTTTCGGAAGGGCTTCTCCCCTCTGATTTAGTGAAAGGCTCTGTCACAACAAATGGTTGATTTTTGACGAGAAATAGCGTATAATAATAGTAAGAAACAGTACCACCGAAGGAGGTAATTGGATATGCCT